>NZ_JBHVER010000019.1:0-70800 GCF_042802195.1 Kitasatospora sp. NPDC057500
GGACGACACACCGGCAGGCGAAACCCCCACTGCCGACACAACCGACGACAACCCGATAGCAGCCCCGGGCGCATCCACCCCGGCGGGCGGCTCCGCCGCCGCCGACGGTGCGACCCCAGCGGCCTCATGCGACCTCACCAGCAGCGCAGCATCGGGCAGAATCCCAGCCGATACACCAACGCCTTCAGTCCCCACGACTGACGACGGCACGGCGGTGCCGGACCGAGTGTCCCGCCCGATGGACACCACCGCTCCCCCGCCAAGACCTGCCACGGACGCAGTCGCCTTCGGCTGCGCGGAGAACGACGGGGTGGGTGGCGGTACGGCGACAGCCGCCGGGGCAGCCGATGGGGCGAGGGCCGCGAGGCCGCAGGCCATCGCGGCGAGTGCCCGGCGCCCCGGGTGGCCCGGGGCGCCGGGCCTGCGCAGGTGGCCCGGGCGGTCGGAATCGCTGGGGCGGCCAAGCTCGCCCGGGCGGCAGACGTCACCACCGAGGTAGTCCGAGCAACCGCATCCACCACCACCCGGACAACCAGAACCGCTCGGACCACCAACCCCACCCCGGCGGCAGACGTCACCACCGAGGTGATCCGAGCCGCCGAGTTCACCACCACCCTGGCGGCCGGAGCCGCTCGGACCACCGAGCTCGCCGGGGTCACCCGGACAACCAGAACCGCCGGGCCGGCCCAGGCCGCCCCGCGGATCCAGGGCTCCCGCGTCGTCGTCCGGGAGGCCCGGGCGGTACGAGACGGCGCGGTGCGGGTGGCCGGGGCCGACGAAGCGATCCCAGGGATCCAGGGCGCCCGTGCGGTGCGGGGTGATGGGGTGTGGGCCGTCGGGGCTCTCGCGGCAGTCCCGGAGGCCCGGGGCCCCCGCATCGCCGGCCGGCGGGCGCGGGTGGTGTGGGGGGTGCGGGTGGCCGGGGTGTGTGAAGGAGCCCTGGGGGGCGGGGTGGTTCGGGGTCATGCCGGGAGGCCGTAGGGGTCGAGGGCGATGTCCTCGGGGAGGAGGAGGCTCAGTTCGGACAGGTCGGCGATGTCCAGGCGGCTGAGGCGGCCGGCTTGGCGGGTGATCATGCCTTCCAGGGTCTGGCGGGCGAAGCGGCCGTTGCCGAACGTGCGGTCGCGGGGGACGGCGGCGAAGAGGTGCTGGAGGGTGGCCAGGGTCTCCGGGGCGCAGGTGTAGCCGGCGGAGTCGGCGTGGTTGCGGACGATGGTGACCAGTTCGGCGTCGGTGTAGTGGCCGAAGTCGATCTGGCGGGAGAAGCGGGAGGCGAGGCCGGGGTTGGAGGAGAGGAAGTGCCGCATCTCGTCCTCGTAGCCGGCGACGATCACCACCACCTCGTCGCGGTGGTCCTCCATCAGCTTCATCAGGGTGTCCACGGCCTCCTGGCCGAAGTCGCCGCCGCCCCCGTGCCGGGGGGTCAGGGTGTACGCCTCGTCGACGAAGAGGACGCCGCCGCGGGCGCGGTCGAAGGCCTCCTTGGTGAGCTGCGCGGTGTGGCCGACGTAGCGGCCGACCAGATCGGCGCGGGCGGTCTCGACGAGTTGGCCGCCGGGCAGTACGCCCAGTTCGGCCAGCAGCCGCCCGTAGAGCCGGGCGACCGTGGTCTTGCCGGTGCCGGGCGGGCCCGCGAAGACCAGGTGGTGGCTGATGGTGGCGGTCGGCAGGCCGGCCTCCTCGCGGCGGCGGACCTGGCGGATCAGGTTCACCAGGTCCTCGACCTGGGCCTTGGCGGCGGGCAGGCCGACCAGGGCCTGGAGTTCGGCGAGCGGCTCGGTGCCGTCGGCCTCCTTCGCGGGCGGTTCGAGTTCGACGCCGACGTCCCCGGGCACGAGCAGCGCGAGGTCCTCGTCGCTGATCTCGCCCTGCTCGGCGAGCCTGGTGGCCTGGCGGTCGACCATCTCCTCGAAGACCTTGCGGGCCGACCGCCCGTTGCCGAAGTCCTCGCCGCGCGGCATCCGTTCGAAGAGCAGGGTGAGCGCCGCGCCGGTGCCCTCGGCGAGGTGGTAGCCGTGGCCGGCGGCGGCGCGTTCGACGATGGTGACCAGTTCGTCGACCTCGTAGTTGGCGAACTCGACGGTCCGGCTGAACCGGGACGCCAGGCCCGGGTTGCTGGCCAGGAAGTCGCCGATCTCGGCGGAGTAGCCCGCCACGATCACCACCACGTCGTCCCGGTGGTCCTCCATCAGCTTGACCAGGGTGTCGATCGCCTCGCGCCCGAAGTCCGGGCCCGAGCCGGAGCCCGAGCCGGCCGAGAGGGTGTAGGCCTCGTCGATGAACAGCACGCCGCCGAGCGCCTGCTGGAACACCTCGGTGGTCTTGATGGCCGTGCCGCCGATGATCGAGGCGACCAGGTCGGCCCGGGCGACCTCGGTGAGGTGGCCGCTGCGCAGCACGCCCAGGTCGGCGAGGATGGCGCCGTAGAGGCGGGCGACGGTGGTCTTGCCGGTGCCGGGCGGGCCGGCGAAGACCAGGTGGCGGCTCATCGGCAGGGCCGGCATTCCGGCCAGTTCGCGGCGGCGGGCCAGCTTGTTGAGATTGACCAGGGTGGCCACCTGCTCCTTGACGCCGGCCAGGCCGACCAGCGACTCCAGCACCTCCAGCGGTCCGGGCGGCGCGTCCGGGACGGCCGCGCGGGCGGGTTCCGCGCCCTCGGCGGTGCCGCCGCCGGCCGCGGCGGGGACTGCGGCGCCCTCGGCCCCCGGTGTGCCCGGGGCGGCCGTCGCGGTGCCGTGCGCGTCCGGCAGCCCGTTCTCCTCGCTGGTCAGCTGCTCCACCGCGAGCCGCTCGTTGACGGCGGTCTGCCGCAGGCCCGAGCCGCGGTTGCGGGCGAGCGTGCAGCCGGTGAGCCGGACGGCGTCGGTGGAGTCGAGGCGCACGCCGTCGCCGGTGTTCTCCACCGCCTCGACCTGGGCGAGTACGGCCCGGCCGCCGGCGCCGATCCGCACGCCGTGGCGGCGGTTGCCGTGGGTGCGGACCCGGGTGCAGGTCAGCTCGCCGCCGTCGTCGACCGCGAGGCCGTCGTCCCCGGAGCCGCTGATCTCGCAGTCGCGCAGCGCGGCCCGCCCCACCTTGCCGACCAGCACACCGCCGCCCTTGGAGCCGCGCACCACGGCCGCGCCGAGGAAGGTGTCCGCGCCGTCGGCGATCCGCACCCCGGCCCTCCCGGCGTCCAGCACCTCGACGCCCTCCAGCCGGCCCCGGCCGTCGCGCAGCGCCTCCACGCCGTCGGCGCCGGCGCCGGTGACGGTCAGGTGCCGCACCCTGGGGTTGGCGCCGCCGCCGATCGACAGCCCGGCCCCGGAGACGTCCCGGATCTCCAGCCGGTCGATGTCGGCCGCGCTCTCCTCGGCCAGTTCGACGCCGGTCCCGCCGCAGTTGCGCACGACGGTGCCCTTCAGGACCGGCCCGGAGTGCTCCCCGACCCAGAGGCCGGTGCCCTCGGCCTCGGCGACCTCGCACTGCTCGAAGTGCCCGCGTGAGCGGCCGGTGACGTGGATGCCGTGGCCGGCGGTGCGGGCGGTGGTGCAGCGGCGCAGCTCCGGGTCGGTGCCGGCGGCCAGCGCGATGCCGTGGCCGGTGGTGGCGCTGACCGCGCAGTCCTCCAGCACCACCCGCGCCTCGGAGCTGATGTACACGCCGATGGTGGTGTCGCGTACGGCGGTGCGCAGCAGCCGGGTTGTGGAGCGCTCCTCCAGGGCGACTGCGGGCTTGTCGGTGACCGAGATCTCGCAGTCCTCGAAGGTGCCGCGGGCCTCGCCGTTGGCGCAGACGCCGTTGCCGCGGGCGTCGCGCAGCACGCAGTTGCGCAGCAGCGGGTTGGCCCGCTCGCCGACCACCACGGCCGAGGTGCCGAGGTGCTCGATGACGCAGTCCTCGATGACGCTGGTGCCGGTGGAGGTCTCGACGATGCCGGCGCCGGCCGGGTTGGTGACCCGGCAGTCGCGCATGGCGAGCGAGCCCTGCTGGCGGGTGAGGACGGCCGTCCAGGAGCTGCCGGCCACCTCGCAGTCGGACAGCGCGGCCTGTCCGCGCGGCACGTCGACGGCGGGCAGTTCCTCGTCCTGGCCCTGCACGACCAGGCCGGTGAGCTGGACGGCCTCGGCCACCACCTGGACGACGCAGCCGCGCCGGGCGGTGATCCGGACGCTGCCGCGCGGCTCCTCGGCGGTGATGGTGACCATCTTGGTGATGACCAGGTTCTCCTCGTAGCGGCCGGGGCGGACGGAGATCACCGCTCCGCTGCGGGCCGCCGCGAGCGCGTCGCCGATCGTGCGGTACGGGCCGCCCCGCTGCTCCGGGCACACCGTCAGCACATGGCGCGACATGGCCGTCCTCTCCTGGGGGTCTTCGTCGGTCGTCTGTCGGTGGTCTGTCGGACGGGTGTCGCTCGTCCGGGGGCGATGCGGGGCGGGGCGGGGCGGTGCCGGGCGGTGCGGCCGTCAGGACGCGGTGCAGTCGGCGCGCACGGCGGAGGCCGCGATGTGCGCCTTCTCGGTGGCGGTGCCGGCCCAGTCGAGGCCGCGCGAGTGCAGCATCACGGCGATCTTGCCGCCGCTCACCGGGAACGACCCGCCGGTGACCCAGGTCCCCCGGGTCTTGGTCTGGTTGACCGAGAATTCGCCGATCGTGCCGCTGTTGGGCGTCGAGGTGTTCTGGACGGTGTAGTAGGCGGGCGCGCCGCCGACCGCCTTGAGGTCGGAGTTGTTCGGCACGTAGACGGAGATCGTGCACTTCCCGGCCGTGACCGGTGCGGTGGAGAACGTCCAGACCACCGAGTTGCTGCCGTCGTCCTTGGTCGCCGATCCGGACATCGGCATCGACACGTACTTGCCGTTGCAGCCCGAACCGCTGAAGCCCCCGGCCGAGTTGGTGGTCCAGCCGGTGGAGCCCTGCTCCCACCAGCCGTGCTGGGCGTAGGCGACCGAGGAGGTGCTGCAGTTGGAGCCGCCGACGGCGTTGTAGGTGGCCTTCGCCGCCGCGGGCGGCGGCGGGGCGGGCTGCTGGGTGGCGGGCGGCGGTGCCGGCTGCTGGGGCGCCGGCTGCTGCGGGGCGGGTTGCTGGGGCGCCGGCTGCTGGGGAGCGGGCTGCTGCGGGGCCGGCTGACCGGCGGCGGGCTGCTGGGGCGCCGGCTGCTGCGCGGCGGGCTGGCCCGCGGCCGGCTGCTGCTGGGAGACCGGCTGGCCGGCGGCGGGCTGCTGGGTCGTCTTGGCCTTGCCGCTCTGCTGTGTGCCGTTCACGGGCGCCTTGGCCACCGGCGCGGTCCCGCCGGCTGGCTGGCCGCCCGGGACGGCCGGAACGGCCGGGGTGCCGGCCGCGCCGTCGAGGGCGATCCCGGGGACGGTGGCCGCCGCGTCGACGGGCGGCGCGGTGGCGGCGCCCGGGTCCCCGGTGACCGGCGGGTCGGTGGGTACCGGCGTCGGGACTCCCTCCGTCGGCGGGCCGGTCGGCACGGGCGGCGGGACGTCGTCGATCTCCGGGCCCTCGACGAGGGTGTCCGGCTGGTTGACGCCGAGGTTGTCGCCCCGCTTGTCCTTGTCGGCGCCGTCGGTGAGCAGGAACGGCAGGCCCATCAGCACCACGCCCGCCGTGGCGGCGGCGACCAGCGCGGGCCGCCGGAACCGGGGGCGGCGGGACGGTTCGACGGGCTCCTCGCCCTCCAGGTGCTCCGACCCGGCGAGGACCGGCTCCAGCGCCCCGGGCTCCTCGCCCGGGCCGAACCCGGGGTCGGGCTCGGCGGCGACCGCGAGCGCGACCGGCGGGACGGCGGCGGCGGACGCCTCCGGCGTCACCGGCCCGTACTCGGGCACGGCGACCTGCTCGGTCGGCGCCTCCGCCGTCGCGGGCACGGCCGCCACGGCGGCGGCCGCGGCGCCGGCGGTCCGGGCACCGGCCGTCGTCGGTGCCGCTGCCGCCTCCTCCTCCATCTCCCAGTCCATCGACGGCAGTTGGATCCCCGCCGTCCCGCCCCGAGCCTCGTTCCCACCCGTACTCGTGCTCGTGCTCACCGCAGTCCCTCCGGCCTCGCATGCGGTCCCTGTCGACAGGACCACCCGGCCGACAGGACGTCGGGTGCTCCCACTCCGTCACTACGGCCGGGCCCGGCCGCAGGGTTCACGCACCCTCCCCGCCGTCGCCGCCCAACTGCGTCAGGGTGGCGAAGATGCTGTCCTCCAGGCTGCCCGCGGTCTCCAGGGGCGGGTGCTGCGGCGGTCCGCCGCCCTCCTGCGGCGGCAGCGGCGGCAGCGGCCGCGAGGTGTTCGCCGGGGACGCCGGGTTCCCGAGAGGCGTGTTCGTCAGGGGGAGGTTCGCGCCCTGGGCGTAGAACGGGGGCGCCTGAACCTCCACCCACGAGTCCTCCGACCGCTCGCTCCGGGAGTCCGTCAGGTCCGAGTCGACCGACACGTTGTCCGACTCGTCCCCCAGCCGCTCGCCCGGGTGCTGGTAGAACTCCTCCTCGCCCTCGTAGAGCCGGGCCGTCCGCCAGGACGTGGCCGAGATGTCGCGCCCGTGCGGCAGGTCCGGGAAGTCCTCCTCCTCGCCCTCGTACAGCCGGGCCGTCCGCCAGGACGTACCCGAGGCGTCGCGCCCGTGCGGCGGATCCGTCAGGACCGGTTCGTCCCCCTGCGACTCGCCCTGGTGCCCGTCGCCCCGGTCCCGGTCCCGGTCCCGGTCCCCCGAAGCCTCGGGCACGTTGGGCTGGTCCTCCGAGGAGTCGTTGCGCAGCGAGGAGCGGGAGGACAGCGAGTCGTCCGACACCTCGTCGGCCCGGCGGCCCGAGGGCACCGGCGGCAACTGCTCCAGGTGCTCGGACTGCTCGCGGCGCGGGGGCGGGGCCGGGGCCGGGGCGATCACTTCGACGTTCGGGACGTCCGTCACATGGTTCTCCGGCCGGCCCTGGGTCAGGTCCTCGTTCACGGTCAGGTCGTGATTCACCTCGCGGTTCAGGTCCTGGTTCTGGTCCTGGGCCACCTCCTGGTTCAGGTCCTGGTTCAGGTCCTGGGCCACCTCCTGGTTCAGGTCCTGGGCCACCCCGCCGTTCACCGGCTCGCGCCGCACGGTCGTGGTCGGCTCCTCCGCGTCCGGCGGCCTCGTGCCGATCCGGAAGGAGTGGACGGCACCCCGACCGGCCTGCGGCCCGGTGGTCGGGCCGGCCACGACGACCACGTCCACCCCGTACGCGAGCTCCCGGGCCAGCCCGCGCAGCCGCTGCTCCAGCGCGCGGGCCTCCCGCGGGGCCCGGCCCGTCGGCACGTCCAGGGTGACCTCGACCAGCTGCGGTCGGCCGGCCCCCGGGAGCGCGTCCGCCTGGAGGACGGTCGTCCGGAACTCGCGGAGCAGCGCGGACATCGACGTCGCGTCGCCCGCGACGACCCGCAGCCTGACGTCCGGGACGGTCGGCCGGTGCAGGCTCAGGTCCGGCTGCCGCTCCGTCGGCGGCTGCGGCGGCTGCGGCGGCTCGCCCTCTCCTTCCCGCTGCTGGACACCCTGCTGACCTTGCCGCCGCCGCAGCCGCTCCTCCTCCGACTGCCGCTGGGTCAGGACCTCCCAGTGGGCGTTCAGGTCCCCTGCCGCCAGGGCGTCGTCCGCGCCGGCCAGTTCGACCAGGTCCTGGAGGCGGCGCCGCTCCACGGGCGGCACCGACTGGCGCCCCGCCGCCTCGCGCAGGCGCTCGAAGGGCGGGCCGGCCGCCCCGGCCTCGGCGAGGTCGATCATCCGGTCCAGGCCCCGCAGCCAGCGCTCGCCCCGCTCGCCGGAGGCGGTGAGCGATTCGGGGAGCAGCTTGCGGGCGACGTGGCCGACCCGCAGGAGCCGTGCCTGGTGCTCCGCCTCGCCGATGTCCAGCGCCAGCGCCCGCGCCACCGAGGGCAGCGCGTCCTTCGGCGCGCCGTGCAGGCGGAGTTCGCCGTTCTGCGTCTGCTCGTTGAAGCGCAGGAAGGCGTTGTGCGGCACCTCGGTCCTGGTGGTGTCGCTCACGGGGATGTCGATCTCGACCGCCATGAGCTCCTTGCGGGGCAGGGTCTGCCCGTCCTTGTGGTAGACCACCTCCACCTCGACGAAGCCCCGGTAGCGCGCGGTCGTGGTGGCGATCTTGGCGTTGTTGACGATCTGGCCGCCCTCGACCGTCTCGATGTCGGTGCGGTGCTCGTAGGCGTTGTCGACGTAGAGGCCGCCGCGGAGGGTGGCGACACCCACTCCGAACATGTCGGGGCTGACGGCGCCCGCGGTGATCCGGTTGGCCACGCGGACCGCGCGCTGGGCCCGGATGCCGTCGGTGACGGAGGTCGTGTTGGTCGGGTTGGACTCCGTCCGGCTGTCGGTCTTGATGAACTCCAGTTCCTTGACCTTCATCCGCACCTCCACCCGGACGTCGCCGGCCAGGTCGGTCCGGCCCACCACGAGGGTGGAGTTGCCCGGGCCGTCCTTGAGGGTCGGCTCGTCGGGGCGCGGGCGCGGGGGCACGGCGCCGCCCTCCGGGGTGTCCGAGCCGTCCGAGCCGTCCGGGGTGTGCGGGGTGACCAGCCGGCTGGCGAGCGCCACCGGGTCGATCATCCCCTCCACCATGGCCCGGACCCGGTCCCAGTTGCCCGTTCCCAGGAACGCCTCGGCACCCTCCGTCAGCTGCTGCCGCGCGTGCGGGGTCATCCCGACCGCGCGCACCACATCGGTGTCGACCAGCCCGTGCGTCCACACCCGGGCGGGCGGCACCTGGGCGCCGGGGGCGGCGGTGTCCTCGACGACCGGCAGGTCGTCGGTCAGTGCCCGGCGCAGGTCCGCCCCGCGCGGCGCGGTCGAGGCGTCGAAGACCTTCTCCGGGTTGTCCGACGGGTTGCCCGGCACGTTCTCCCGCGTCTCCGCGACGTCGATGACCACGTCCATGCCCAGCTCGCGCCGGAAGTAGGCCCGCTTGGTGACCATGACGAGCCGGCCCTCGGTGGTGACCAGGTCCCTCCACTCGACCGAGAAGTGCAGGTTCGCCTCGCCGGTGAAGACGTTGCCGACCGGCTTCACCTTGGTGGTGTTGCCGGATCCGGTGCGGTTGGACCAGGTCTCGCGGGTGCTGCTGCCGGAGGACACGGCCAGCGTGTCGCCCCCGTAGAACAGGCCGGTCGAGACCGCCACACCGGCGCGCACCTGGTGGCTGGAGCCGGTGCCGCCGCCGGTCGCCCCGTCGGCCGCCGAGTGGCCGTGCTCGACCTGGGTCCCGGTGTTGAACTCGGTGGTCGTGGTGTTCCCGGTGTGGGCCAGCCGCTTGACGGACGCACCGATCCTGATGGTCGCGCCCCCGTCGGAGACCACCAGTTCCCGGCCCGACATCATGGTCTTCAGCTGGTCGTGCAGGTTGTCCGGGCTCAGCGCGTCGTACAGCTTGTGGCGCAGGCCGGACCTGCCCAGGCCGTGCAGCCACTTGTCCAGGTTCCGCCCGCCGAACTCCCCCGGGTCGCTGCTCCCGCGCAGGACGGCCTTGCCGAAGTCGGCCGCCGCCTGCCCGGCGTCGCGGGTACCGGGCACGAACACGTTGGTGACCACGTCGGAGGAGCCGAGCACGTGGTCCTGCCAGACGCGGTCCGGGACGGTGCGCAGGGTGTCCGCGGTCGGCGCGTCGTACTGCGGGGTGACGACCTCCGCCTCCATCGTGATCCGGCCGAGCTTCGTCGTGCTGGGGATCAGCCCGCCCGTCCAGCCCTGGATCTCCACCCGGTAGTCGACCACGGCGTCGGACACCACCGCCGTGGAGACGTTCTTCGCCCGGTTGACGGCGGTGCCGGAGCTCTGCAGGTTGCCGCCGGTGGAGGACTCGTGGCGGTAGGAGTAGTCGCCGGTCAGGGTCACGCCGGGAGCGCCCCCCTGTTCCTTCCGCACCCGGCCGGTCAGGCCGAGCAGGCCGGTGACCCGGTCCCGGATGTCCCGCATGACGCCGTGGCCGGTCCGGTTCTGGGTCCCGACCTCGAACTCGGCGCCGTTGATCGTGTACTTGACGACGGGTTCCGACCGCAGCGCGGCCCGGACGACCACCTCGGCCGACCAGCCCGGGCCCGCGACCGGCACCTTGAGCACCCCGCCCCGGGTGAGCTGGGACAGCTTGGCCTGCATCGCGGTCGCCCCCAGCTCCGCCCGGAGGGTCTGCTCCAGCGAGTCGGAGATCCCCCCGCGCCACTGGAAGCGGTCCTCCAGCGCCCGGCGGACGTCCCGGAACAGCCGGTCGCCACCCGGCGTGCCCTCCTCGTTCTTGAAGGACACCACGGAGGCGGCCCCGAGCTCGTTGCGCGGCAGGGGGGTCAGGGCCTCCGTCGCCGCCCTGGTGTGGGCCTTCACGCTGTACTCGGTGCTGATGTCCGCGGTGACGGGCGGCGTGTCGTGCAGGCCGCCCTCCAGGACCACCGTCAGCCTCATCGTCCCGCGGTGGACGTCCTGTTCCTCCCGCAGCTTGCTGTTCACGTAGAGCTTGTCGTTGGTGTCGGACCGGACGCCGCCGCGGACCCTGATCTCCTGGCTGAGCTGCACCTGGCCGGCGGGCATCTCCCTGACCGGGGCGTAGCCGACGGCTCCCTGCTTGATGTCGAACTTGCTGGTGTACCGCTGCTCCGTGGTGAACGAGCCGGACTCGTTCTGCCGGCTGAGGTCGGCGGCCTTGCTCCGCCGGACCAGCTGCGTGTCGACCAGTTCGGCCTTGACGGTCACCTTGACGCCGCGATCCGCCAGTGCGGCGAGCGCGCCGGTCAGCTTGTCCCGGTCGAAGGCGGTCAGCTGGAACTCGTCCCCGCGGCTCATCGCGCTGAGCTTGGAGGCCAGCGAGGGCTGGGTGACGACCTGCATCACCTCGGTGCGGATCTGCGGCCAGAGGCTCCCGTAGCGCCGCTTCCCGGCCTCCTCCAGCCCTTGCCGCACCTGGTCGAGCGGGCCGATGTCGCGGATGACGGCGGACTCCGGCAGGCGTTGGCGCCCGGGCACGGGGGGCGCCGTCACCTCGTTCACCAGCAGGTCCGACTGCGGCATCAGCGTCCGGAAGCCGAGCGGCACCTGGACCGGGTCGCCGAGTCGCTCGTCGCCCTTGTGGACCACGACCTCCAGGTAGCCGTCCCCGTCGAGGACCGCGCCGTTCTCCTTGGTCTTGGTGGTGACCGCGGTCTCCAGCGTGCGGCCCGTCACCACGACCTTGTCCTTGCCCCACCGCTTCCCGAAGCTGGTGGCGACGTTCAGGTCGTCGGTGCCGAGCCGGCCGCCGCCCTGGAGCTGGAGGAAGCCGGTCACCACCTTCCGCCGGAGCCTGGTCGCGGCCGAGCCGGCGCCGGTGTTGAACTCGGTGTCCTTGGTGGTCGCCACCAGGCGCATGCCGAGGCTGGCGGCCTTCACCTCGGCCCAGACGTCGCTGCCGGGCACCCGGACGATCACCGACTCGCCGTTCGTCAGGCCCTTGAAGTCGTGCTGGAGGCGCCGGAAGCCGAACTCGGCCACCAGCCGGTCCGACAGGGCGCTGCCGTGGAACCCCAGCGCCTCCTCGGCCCGGGCGATCCGCTCGGCGGCCGCCCTGTCCCGGTCGGTGCGCTCGCGGAGCGCGGCGGCGTCGAGGGCGGCGTCCTCCTCGGGGGTCCGCTCGCGGACGGTCCGCTCGTGGACCTCCTTCTCGTCGAGGACGCTCCGGCGCAGGGCCTCGACCACGCCCACCATCGCCTGCCGGTGCGTCGGCAGGTCGTCGGTCCGCAGCGGTCCCAGGTTCCCCAGCTCCGTGGACCCGCCGGCGACCTGGTGCGCCGCGGAGCGCACCTGCGGAGCGCCCTTGACGTGGACGTCCAGCATGATGTTCGAGGAGTGCAGCCGCTGCTGGGCCAGCAGCGCCGGGTCGAGCTCGCCCAGCAGGTTCGCCCGGATGTCGGAGTCGGCGGGGGGCCGGGTCTCGCGCTGCGGTATGCCGACCTCCAGCGGCGTCGTCAGGAGCCGTGCGTCGTCCGGGTCCAGCCGGGGCGGCCGTGCCTCGGTCTCCCGCCTGCCCTTGGGCTGGTAGCCCACGTCGACCAGCAGCTTCCCGCGGAAGACCTCGGTGACCTCGGTGGTCTTGGCGCGCGAGAAGAACTTCGAAGTGGTCGTCAGCTCGTCGGAGCGCGCCCGGTCGCGGTTCACGCCGAAGGCGTCCAGCGCCGCCCGCATGACCTTGAAGAAGTCGCCCCGGCCCTGGACGCCCACGCCGGCCGAGAGGCTGGTGCCCTTGGTCTCACCGAGCGTCACCGCCCGGTCGCCGCCGCCCTCGTACTCGAACTTCGCCTTCTGGGTGTGGTGCACCAGACCCGTCACCTCGCCGCGCAGGGTGACGGTCCCCTGGTGGGCGTCGGTCCCGACCGGGATGTGCAGGACGTCGCCGCGCGACAGCGCCGACACCAGGGACCGCAGGCTGGTGCCGCTGAAGACGCTCTCGGCGAGCGCCCGGGCGAAGGACGTCCGGTTCGGCGTGTCGGCGGGGAGGGCCTCCTCGATCTTCTCGCCGAGCCTCCTGACCAGCACGGTGTCCGGCTCGCCGAGGCTGGTCACCATGTGCGCGCCGGAGAGCACCCCGCGGTCGAGCACGGACTTCGGCGGCTGCGGGCCCGGGTTGACGACGACATCCGCGTTGACGTTGACGTTGACGTTGACGTTGACGTTGACGTTGACGTTGACGTTGGCATTGACGTTGACGATGGTGTCGGCGTTGGTGTGGACCGGCTCCGGGACGATCGTGAGGTTCTCGTTCCCGCCCGAGCGGCCGGCGTCCTCGTCCTCGTCCACGTCCCGCGCGACGCGCTTGCCCTGGCGCTTCTCCTCCGCGCGGCGCCGCTCCTCCTCCAGCTGGGCGTGCGTCTTCAGCGGCTCGTCCTCGGAATCCTCCGAGTCCTCGTCCCCGTCCCGCCGACGGGTGACGGCCTCCTCCTCGTCGACCGGGGACTTCGGCTCCTCCTCGGCCGTCTCCCGCAGGAGGCGCTCCTGCTCCTGGCGGCGCTCGGCGGCGGCGACGGTCGAGTAGCCCTCGCGCTCGTCGTGGTCGAGGCGGACCCGGCGGCCGTTCACGGGGCCGAACTCCGCCACCTCCGCATGGCCGTTGCGGACCTCCACCAGGCTGACCCGCAGGTCCAGCGCGGCGGCCGTGAGCACGGCGAAGGCGTCCCGCACGGCGCGCGGATCGTGCACGCCGTCCCAGCCCTTCTCCCGCCAGGCCGCGAGGGCCCGGTGCAGGTCCTCCACGAAGACCGGCCAGTCCGCCGGCTCGTTCCCCATCCGGCGGGCCCAGGCGGTGTACAGCTCGTGCGCCTCCCGCCCCAGTTCCGGGTTCCTCCGGAACCGCGTCTCGACCAGCTCGCGCAGCGCCCGCTCCGCGGCGGCCGGGTCGGCGGCCTGCCGCCCGGCCTCCTCGTCGCCGAACAGCCGCCGCAGCAGCCCCGGGTCGTTCTCGGCGAGCGCGCGCAGCATCGGTGCACCGGGCGGCTCGTCGTCCGGCCGGACGGCGTTGCGGGCGGCGGGGGCGTCGTCGGCGGCCGGGGTGGCGTGCTGCAGGGAGGTGTGGGACGGTCCGGCGGGCGGCGCGAGCGGCGGTACGTGGAGCTGCGGGAGCTCCCGCTGGTCGCCGATACCCCGGTAGGCGGTGATCCGGCCGTCCACCACCTCGATCTCCAGGTGGACGCCGTGGAACTCGTCGTAGATCACGGCGGTGTCCCGCGGGCCGACCCCGTTCCGGTCGACGAGCCGGGTCACGGCCCAGCGCGCGTCGCGGTCGGTCCATTCGCGGGGCAGGCTCTGGTCGGCGGGCAGCCCGCGCGGGTCCAGGTCCAGCGCCGCCCGGGTGAAGCGGAAGTCCATGGCCTCGACGGCCCGCTGGGTCTGTCGGTCCGTGCCGGCGGTGACGGCGGGTGCCTGCTCGCCGGGCCGCAGCGGGCCCGGTTCACGCAGGTCGGCGGGGATGCGCGGGGCGCCCTCGGCGGCGTGCAGGTCGGCGAGCACGTCCACCCGGGTGGGGGCGGACTCCTCCAGGCGGGAGGCCGTCTCGTTGAACACGTCCAGGTCGTCGTGGTGGGCGAGCGGGCCGAGGAGGAGCCGCAGGCTCTCCGCGGTGTCGACCACCAGCAGGTCGGCGGGCTCCGGCAGGGAGTCCCGGTCGACGATCACCCGGGCGTAGGGGTCCGGGTGGTCCTCGTGGAAGTCGAGGCGGACGGTGACCAGCGCCTCCGGCAGCCCGTCGGCGTCCGCGGTCTCCCGCACCCGCTCCCGGACGTAGGCGTCCACCCTGCGCTGGAGTTCGCCGGTGGCGGCGTGCCGTTCGGCGGTGGTCAGGTGGCCGTCGACGGTCACGTTGACGGGGAGGGTGATCTCCAGGCCCAGCTGCCCGGAGTCGAACAGCACCCGGGAGACGGTCAGCGTGCGGCCGTCCAGGTCGAGTTCGGTGCCCCGGAGGGTGCGCCGCACCCGGTGGTCGTCCCAGGCCCGCAGGGGCGGCGCGGGCTGGTCCGCGGCCGGGCGGTGGGCCAGGTGGGCGCCCTCGCGGGAGAGCCCCTCGATCCGGACGCCGTCGGCCTCGCCCGCCCAGTAGTAGGTCCGGCCGTCCTCCAGGTAGACCCGCCGCTCGTGCGGGACGCCGTCGTGCGCCTCGTCGACGCGGGTCAGCAGGTCCGCGGAGGACCAGTCCCGCGGGTACATGGTGCGCAGGCCGTCGTCGTCGTCCCGGACCCGCCAGCGGGTCGGGAAGTCGGCGAGCGGGGAGGTCGGTGCGACGGTCGGGTCGAGGAAGGCCACCCGGGCCCGGTAGGTGCCGTTGTGGGCGGTGGCCCCGGTCTCGACGATCCGGGCGCCGTGCGCCCGCAGCGCGTTCTCCCGCTCGGACGGCGGCAGGGCCAGTTCGTGGTGCAGGCCGGTGAGGTGCCGGCGGTCGCCGTAGCGGGCGATGTCCTCGGCGCGCTGGCCGAACGTCCCGAAGCCCCGGGCGGGGTTGTCGGGGGTGGGGCGGTGCGGGGCGTTCAGCGGCGGGTCCACGTCCGGCTGCCGGTCGGCGGGGCGGAACGACAGGAACCGGTCGCCCCGCACCTCGCCCTCGATCCGGACCCCGGCGTACTCGCCGGTCCACCGGTACCGGCTGCCGCCCAGCGCGACCACGTCCCCGGTGCGCAGCGCGTGGAGGTAGGCCTGTTCGGCCGCGTAGACCGCGTCCTCCCCGGTCCAGTTGCGCGGGAACATCCTGCGGTGGCCGTTGCCGGCCGGCAGCAGGTCGTCGGCGGCGGCCGACACGCCGTCCAGCCGGCGGGGCCGGGGCAGGGTGGCGCCGGGCTCGGCGGAGAAGTCGGCGACCACGACGCCGTTGCGCTCCACCCGGACCGCCCGCTCGGGGGCCGTGCGGTCGGAGCCGGCCGGCGGCAGCAGGTGGCCGCCCGGGTTGCGGGTGTCGCCCTCCAGCGAGGACCGCAGGGCGTCCAGGCCGAACCTCGCCCGGCGCGGCAGGTCGTGGAGGGGCGGCCCGGCCGGGGTGGCGCCGAGGGCGTGCTCGATCGCGTCGCCGATCTCGCGCAGGTTCTGCGGGGCGAGCGTGAACCGGAAGTCGGTGCCGTCCGGGACGATCCCGGCGTCCTGGTCGAAGCGGACCCGGTCGTTGCCGGCGTGGGTGCCGCTCATCAGTCCGCCGTACGGGTACACGGGCCGGGGGCGGATCTCGCCCACGACGACCGTGACGTCGCCGTCCTCGTCCGTGGCGGTCTCCCGGACGCGCCGTTCCCGGTACTCGTCGGGCAGGCCGAGCAGGTGGCCGAACTCGTGGGCCAGCACGGTCCGGTCGGTGTCCAGGCCCCAGAGGCCGGAGTGCTCGCGGATCCGCTCCCCCGGTGCGGGGGTCCGGACCTCGACCTCGTGGTGCGCCCGGCCGGGGTCGTCGACGAACTCGACGCGCACCACCAGCACATCGCCGTCGGGCAGGCGGTGCCCGGTGTTGTAGTACTCGTCCACGCCCTGCCGGGTGCGTTCGCGCAGGTCGCGCAGCGCCGGGCCGTGGTCCCGGCCGGCCGGCAGCCCCGAGGTGTCGAGGTGGATCCGCACCACGACCTCGACCGCCGGGGTGCCGTCCACCAGGACGGCGCGGCCGGCCTGGAATCCGCGCAGGCGGGTGGCGGTGCTGCTGTGCCGTGCCGGGTCGGCGGGCGCCTCGACCTCCACCGTCCGCAGGACCCGGGCGATCGCCAGGTTCGGCGCGGGCGCCTCGTAGGCCGGCCGCACCGGGCCGGGCGCGCCGTCCGGGTCCGTGTCGGGGAGCGATTCCATGTCGACGGAGCGGGCGTCGGACCCGTCGTCGAACCGGGTGTCCGGGCCGTCGTACACCGACTGCATGTCGTCGTCGACGGGGTCGGTGCGGTGCTCCATCTCCTCGTCCTCGGAGTCCCGGTACAGGTCCATGGCCTCGTCCGCGGAGCCCTGGTCGCGGCCCGGGGTGACGGGCCGGGTGTTCCCGTCGTAGCCGGGGGTCCGCGGCCAGGAGCCGCCGTCGGAACCGGGCGTGGTCGGCCAGGTGCCCTCGTCGCCGCCGGGCGTCGTCGGCCGGGTGCTCCCGTCGTAGCCGGGAGTCCGGGGCGGGGAGCCGTCGTCGGAACCCGGTGGGTCGGGTGCGAACAGCCGCTCGGTCGGGGTCGGGACGACCGGTCGGCCGGTGCCCCGCTCGGGCGGGCGGAAGGTCAGCTGCGGCGGCGGGGTGTGCCCGTCGGCGAGGGAGAAGTCGACGATCCGCTTCTGCTCGTCGCGCAGCACCGTGATCTCGACCTCGGCGAACCGCACCCGCACCCGGACGTTGTCCCCGACCCGCTCCGGGTCCCCGGTCGGCCGACCGTTGGCGGCCGCGAAGAGCCGCTCCTCGGCCGTCCACTCCCGGGGAAGGCCGCGGCCGGCGTCGGCGCGCAGGTCCGGGCTGACCTGGCCGGCCGGGACCGGGTTGAGGGACATCGCGGAGATGGTGGCGGGGCGCCGGCCGGCGCCGGGGCCCGTCGGCTCGGTGAGCGGGGCGGACCGCGGCGCGTCCGGCGGCAGTACGGTGCCGGGCTGCTCGTCCGCCGGACGGTGGATCAGGTGCCGGCCGTCGCGGGTGATGCCCTCGATCCGGATTCCGTCGTCGCTGATGCCGGTCCAGTGGACGGCGCCGTTCACCCGGCGGTCGTCGGCCCGGTTGCGGTTGTGGTGGGCCTCCTCGACCGCCCCCAGGACGTGGTCGGCCCGCCAGTCCCGCGGGTAGAACATGTGGGACTGGTCGTCGGCCCGCACGTGCCAGCGCGACGGGAAGGCCTCCATCGGGGCCCGTGGGGAGACCACCGGGTCGAGGTACCAGACCTGGGCGCGGTAGGTCCCGTTGGGATGGGCGGCGAAGGGCGTGCCGATCCGGATGCCCTGGCGCTGACCGGCCTGGTCGACCCGGGAGGCGTTGCCGTCACCCGCCCAGGACCGCTCCGGCGGCTGGTGGTGGACTCCGGTGAGGGTCTGCCGGTTGCCGTAGCGCACCAGGTCCCCGACCCGCTGGCCGAAGGTGCTGGGGAACGGGTGCCACGGCAGGTGCGAGGCCGCGCCCAGCCCGCTCTGGTCGTCGGCGGGGCGGAAGGAGACGATCTCCGGGGAATCGACCAGGCGCCCGCCGGACCGGCGCCGGGCCAGGACGTCGACCTGGCCCTCGATCCGCACCCCGCCGTACTCGCCGGTCCAGCTCCAGGAGTTCCGGCCGAGCGGGGTGAAGGCCTCGGGGCCCCGGCGCAGCGCGTGCTGGTACGCCTGCTCCGCCGCGTAGACCGCGTCGTCGGCGGACCAGTGCTCCGGGAACATGGTGCGCCCGCGGGCCCGGACGGCCGCCGACGTGTCGAGGTCGCCCGCCTCCGAGCGGTGGCCGGCGTGCACGCCGTCGGCCGGGCCGCCGAAGACCCGGAAGGTGCCGTTGCGGTTCTCCGACCCCGGGATCCGGGCCGGCTGCGGCCGGTCGGAGCCGGGCGGCGGGAACAGGTGGCCGCCGCCGTCGCGGGCACCGCTGGACAGCTGCCGGCCGGTGCCGTTGAGGTCACCGTTGAGCGCGAGGCGCCGGGCGTCCCCGTTCACCCGGGGGCGCGGCGGGTGGATGCCGTCGCCGGCGGGGCCGCGGTCGGCGCCGAAGGCGCGGTCGATGACGGAGCCCAGCTGCCACAGGTTGCGCGCGCGCAGCACGGGCCGGGCGTCGAGGACGCCCGGGACGGAGGCCCGGTAGTTGGTGTCGACCTCGGTGCGGCCGTAGCGGTCGCGGATGTGGGAGGTCATCAGCCCGCCGTCGAGGTGGACCTGGCGGCGGCGGTCGAGGCGGGACGTGCTCTCGCGGTACTCGTCCGGGAGCCCGAGGTGGTGGCCCATCTCGTGGACGAGGACGACGGTCTCGGTCCGCAGGTCCCAGTGCTCGTGGCTCACCCTGATCGGGCCCGGGTGGACGGTCACGGTGCGGTGCGCGCCGGCGGGGTCGTGCACGAACTCCGCCCGTACCCGCAGCCGGTCGCCGCTGGGCAGCCGCTGGTCGCCGTTGTAGGTCTCCGCCAGGCCCGCGCGGGCCCGGTTGACCAGGTCGTTGAGCTGGCGCACCGCGTGCGGGTCGGACAGGTTCAGCCGGCTGGTGTCGAGGTGCAGCCGGAGGGTCACCACGGCCTCGGTGTCCCCGTCGGCGTGCCGGATCCGGGTGACCGAGAACCGCTGGAACTCGCGGGACTCCAGGGCGTAGTCGAAGGCGTCGGTCGGCGGGCGGACCTCGTGGGTGCCGAGCACGTCGTGCGGCTCGGGCCCGCGCCGGGTCAGCTGGTGCGGCATCCGCTGGTCCGGCTGGCCCCAGAAGTCGGAGATGCGGCCGTTCTCCATCCGCACCGTCAGCCGCACCCCGGCGAAGGTGCCGTGGCGCAGCTCGGGCGCGGTGGTGCCGCCGGGCGGCACCGGTCCGGCCGGGGCGCGGTGCGGCGAGGCCGCGACCACGCTCGCGGCGTAGCGGGCCTCGTCGGCGGTCCACTCGCGCGGCAGGTTGCGGCCCTCGGTGGGGTGGTCCCACACGGAGGCCGCGAAGAACCGCCGCCGGCCGTCGAGCATCCCCTCGCCGGACACGGTGCGCGGCGCGGCCGGCGCCTGCGGCTGCTGCTCGGAGGCGAGCACCTCCGCCAGCCGGTCGGTGCCCGCGGCCTCGTGCAGCCGGGGCAGCGCCTGCTCGACGGTCGGGTCCTGCCCGGGGAGGAGCCGGACCTCGGCGGCGTCGGCGTCCCGGGTGAACTCCAGCCGGAGCTCCAGGCGGGTGGCGCCGCCTGCCCGGTGGCCTTCCAGGTACTCCTCGGCGGACGCCCGCAGCGCGGCCTCCGCCCGCCGCAGGTCGGGCCCGGTGGTGTCCTCGCCGCCCACCAGGCGGACCCGGGCGGTGACCCGCAGGACCTCGGAGCCGTCGAACATGAGGTCGCGGCGGAGCCGCACCGGCCCGAGGCCGTCCGGCTCCACCTCCTCGCCGCGGCGGGCCGTCGTCGTGGCGGGGCCGTGGTAGTCCGGGTTGTCGTAGCCCTGGTACGGGGCCGGGCGGTGGTAGTAGAGGGTGCCGTCGGGCCCGAACCGGCCCTCGATCCACAGGCCTTCGGACTCGCCGAGCACCACCCGGGAGCCGTCGTCCTCGTGCCGGGTGAGGACGGGGTGGTCGAGCGCGGCGGTGACGTGCGCGGCGAGTTCGGCCTCGCCCCAGTGCTCCGGGTAGTACACCGTGCCGGGGTCGAGCGCGGAGCGGTGCCAGCGGGTGGGGAACTGCGCGGCCGGGGCGCCCTGGCCGACCGCCGGGTCCAGGTGCACGGCCGCGATCCGGACCGCGCCGCCGGGCAGGGGGGTCCGCACCTCGTCGCCGACCGGGGCGGGCGGGCGGCGCGGGGTGCCCGCCACCGTCCCGTCGAGGTCGGCGGACTGCCAGGCGGAGGGGCCGGGGCGGCGCGGGCCCGGTTCGGAGGTGGTGTGGTGCGGCGCGTCGGGGTCCGGGACGAACGGCGGGACGTGCAGCTGCGGCAGGTCCCGCTGGTCGCCGACGCCGGTGACCCGGACGATCTGGGCGTCCTCCACGTGCACCTCGACCGTGACGCCGCCGATGGTGCCGCGGACGGTGTCGGTCACGGTCGCGCCGTGCCGGCTCTCGTGGTCCTCCAGGACCCGCAGCGCGGCCCAGCGGCTGTCGAGGGCGTTCCACTCGTGGGGCAGGCTGCGGTCCGCGGGCAGGTCGCGCGGGTCGGCGGCCGCGGCCTCCTGGCTGAACCGCACGTCCAGGCCGGCCAGCCGCCGAACGGTCTGCCGGTCCCAGCCCGGGACCACGGCGGGTGGCTGCTCCCCCGGCCGCAGCGGGCCGGGCTCGCGCAGGTCGGTGGGGACGCGCGGGCCCCCGTGCACGGCGATCAGGTCCTGGACCGGGGTGGCCAGGGGGCTCAGCTGCTCGGCCCGCCCGGCGAGCACGTGGTGCCCGTTCTCGACGGCCAGCGGGCCGAGCAGGGACTCGACGTCCGACAGGCCGTCGGGGCGCAGGAGCATCGAGGAGAAGACGTCGCCGTGCGGGGGGTCGAAGTCCAGCCGGACGGTGACCAGCTGCGGCGGCACCCCGTCGGGCCCGGCGGCCTCCCGCATCCGCTGCTGCACGAACTCGTCCACCCGGCGCTGCATCTCGGCCCGGGCGAGCCCGGGCAGGTGGGCCGGCACCTGGCCCTGGACGACCGTGCGCACGGGCACGGTGATCCGCAGGCCCTCCTGCCCGGAGTCGAACAGCACCCGGGCGACGGACAGCGGCTGGACGCCCAGCCAGACCCGGGTGTCCGGGGAGGTGCCCGCCACCCGCCCCGGCTGCCACTCGGCCATGGGCTGGATCTCGGACGGGCGGTGGGCCAGGTGCAGGCCGTCGCGGGAGAGCCCCTCGATGCGGACGCCGTAGGCCTCGGCCGCCCAGTGGTACGTCCGGCCGTCCGCCCGGTACACCCGCCGCTCGGCCGGGACACTGTCGTGCGCCTGGTCGACGGCGTGCAGCAGGTCCTGGGCCGTCCAGGTCCGCGGGTACATGGTGCGCCCGGTCCCGGTGCTGCGGAACCGCCAGCGGGTCGGGAAGTCGGCGAGCGGGGAGGTCGGCGCGACGGTCGGGTCGAGGAAGGCCGCCCGGGCCCGGTACGTCCCGTTGTGGATCGGCGCGCTGGTCTCCACGATCCTGGCGCCGTGCGCCCGCAGTGCGCTCGACGCGCTCGCCGGGTCCAGGTCCAGTTCGTGGTGCAGGCCGGTGAGGTGCTGGCGGTCGCCGTAGCGGGCGATGTCCTCGGCGCGCTGGCCGAACGCCCCGAACGGGCCGTCCAGATCGGGGCGGTGGGGGGCGTTCAGCGGCGGGTCGACGTCCGGCTGACGGTCCGACGGACGGAACGACAGGAACTCCCCGGCGCGCACCTCGCCCTCGATCCGCACTCCGGCGTACTCACCGGTCCACCGGTAGCGGCTGCCGCCCAGCGGGACCACGCCGTCGGTGCCCAGCGCGTGCAGGTACGCCTGCTCGGCCGCGTACGCCGCGTCCTCGCTGGTCCAGTTGCGCGGGAACATCCGCCGCTGCCCGGACCCGGGGAGCAGCAGGTCGTCGGCCGCCGCGGAGACGCCGTCCAGCCGCCGGGGCCGCGGCAGGGTGGCGGCGGACTCCGACGAGAAGTCCGCGACCAGGACGCCGTTGCGCTCGACCCGCAGCACCCGCCCCGGCGCCGTGCGGTCGGATCCCGCCGGCGGCAGCAGATGGCCGCCGGGGTTGCGGGTGTCGCCGAACGTCGAGGTCTGCAGGGCCTCCCGGCCGAACGCCGCCCGGTGCGGCAGGCCGTGGGCCGGCGGCGCGGCCGGCGCGGTGCCGAGGGCGTCCTCGATCGCCCGGCCCAGCTCCCGCAGGTTCCGCGGCGCGAGCGTGTGGTGCAGGACGGTGTCGTCCGACATGAGCGCCGTGTCCTGGTCGAACCGGACCCGCCCCCGGTGCCGGGAGCCGCTGCCCATCAGGCTGCCGTCCGCGCTCACCGGCCGGGGGTGGATCGCGTCCTCGACGACGACGGTATTGCCGTGCGCGTCCACGGCCGTGGTCCGGACACGCCGTTCCCGGTACTCGTCGGGCAGGCCCAGCAGGTGGCCGAACTCGTGGGCCAGGGTCCGCTCGGTCGAGTTGAGGCCCCACTCGTCGTGCGCCTCCCGGACGACCCCGCCGAAGACCTCGATCCGGTGGTGCGCCCGGCCGGGGTCGTCGACGAACTCGACCCGCACCACCAGGGCCTCGCCGTTCGGCAGCCGGTGGCCGGTGTTGTAGTGGCGGTCGATGCCCTGCCGGGCGCGCTCCTGGAGGTTCCGGACGGCGAGGTCGCGGTCCGGGACGCCGGCCACCGGGGAGGTGTCGAGGTACAGCCGGACCAGGACCTCGGCCGCGGGACTGCCGTCCGCCAGGACACCGCGGGTGGCCTGGAAGCGGCGCAGCAGCGTGGAGTCGCTGGTGTGGCGCGCCGGGTTGGCGGGCGCCTCGACCTCGACCGGGTCGCGGAGCGCGGCGAACCGCAGGTCCGGCACGGGCGCCTCGTGGGCCGGGCGCGGCCGGCGCGGCAGGGGCTCGTCGAGGTCCATGTGCCCGTCGGCCCGGTCCCCGTCGCCGAAGCTGCCGTCCCAGTCCATCGGCTCGTCGTCGGAGATGAGGTCCAGCGTGTCCGCGTAGGACGCCTCGGACATGTCGCCGTCGGACTCCCCGTCGCCGTTCCAGTCCTCGTCGCCGTCCCGGTCCTCGTCGCCGTCCCGGTCCTCGTCGCCGTCCTCGTCCTCGCTGCGCCGCGAGGAGGTGTCGGAGCCGTCCTCCTCCGGGTGGAACGGCGCCCTCCGCGGCTGCTCCGCCCCCTCGGGGGCCTTCGGCCCGCGGGTGCCGCGCTCGGGCACCCGGACGTCGAGCTGGGCGGGCGGGGTGTGGCCGTCCGTGAGCGAGAAGTCGGTGACCTTGCCGTCCGCGTCCCGCAGGACCGTGATCTCGACGCCGGCGAAGACCACCTTGCCGCTCGTGCCGCCGCCGTCGAGCACCGTGTCGTCGCCGGCCTTCCGGCCGTGGTGCACGGCGTAGCGCTGCTCCTGCGCCGTCCACTCCCGGGGCAGGCCGCGGCCGGCGTCGGCGCTCAGGTGCGGGCTGAAGACGCCGTCGGGAACCGTGCCCTCCGGCATGCCGGAGACGACGGCCGGGCGCCTGCCGGTGCCTGGCAGCCCCGGCTCGGTGAGCGGCGCGGAGCGCGGGGCGTCGGCCCTGCGCACCACGCCGGGCTGTTCGTCCGCCGGCCGGTGGACCAGGTGCCGGCCGTCGCGGGTGATGCCCTCGATCCGGACGCCTTCGCCGATGCCGGTCCAGTGGACGGCACCGTTCACGACCCGCTGGCCGGCCTTGTCCCGGGCCGCGTAGGCCACGTTGACGGCGTCGAGGACCCGCGCGGGCCGCCAGTGCTCCGGGTAGAACATGTTGAGCGGGTAGTCCGCGCGCTTGAACCAGCGCGAGTCGAACCTCGCCATCGGGGCGGCCGGGTTCACGGCCGGGTCGAGGTACCAGACGGTGGCGCGGTACGTCCCGTTGGGGTTGGGCGGTCCCGGGTTGCCGATCCTGATGCCCGTGCGCTGTCCGGCCAGCCGCGCCTCGGGGGCGTCCGTCCCCTTGGTCCCGGCCAGGTTCGGCGGCTGGTGGTGGACGCCGGTGAGGGTCTGCCGGTCGCCGTAGCGCACCAGGTCCGCGGCCCGCTGGTCGAAGGTGTCGGGGTGCGGGTGCCACGGCAGGTGCGGGGCGGGGCCGAGCCCGCCCTGGTCGTCGGACGGCCGGAAGGCGACGATCTCCGCCACCTGGACCGGGCCGCGGTGGCCCTGCTCGGTGCGGACCTGGATGCGGCCGTCGATGCGCACCCCGCCGTACTCGCCGGTCCACGTCCAGGAGCCCGGGCCGGACTCCGTGAACGCCCCGTCGCCCCGGCGGCGGGCGTGCTGGTAGGCCTGCTCCGCCGCGTAGGTCGCGTCGTCGGCGGACCAGTGCTCGGGGAACATGGTGCGTCCTCGGGCCCGGACCGCCCCCGACACGTCCAGCTCGCCCGCCAGCCGGTGCCCTGCGGCGCCCACGCCGTCGGCCGGGCCGCCGAGGACCCGGAAGGTGCCGTTGCGGTTCTCCGACCCCGGGATCCTGGTCGGCCGCGGATCGTCCGAGCCGGGCGGCGGGTACAGGTGGCCGCCACCGTCGCGCCCGCCGCCCGGCAGCCGCAGGCTGTCGCGGTGCAGGTCGCCGTGGAGCGCGAGGCGCCGGGCGTCCGGGTTCATCCGGGGCCGCGGCGGGTGGGTGCTCTCCGGACCGGGCCCCCGGTCGGCGCCGAAGACCTGGTCGATCACGCCGCCCAGCTGCCGCAGGTTGCGCGCCCGCAGCACCGGCCGCGGGTCGGCGGTGACCGGGCCGCCGGGCAGGTTGTCCATGTCGACGACGGGCCGGCCGAACTTGTCGCGGACGTAGGAGGTCAGCAGTCCGCCGTCGAGGTGGACCGGGCGGAACCTGGCGCCGTCGGAGCGCTCGCGGTACTCGTCCGCCAGCCCCAGCATGTGGCCGAGCTCGTGGGCGGCGACGACGCCCGTCGTGTCCAGGTTCCAGGTGCGGTGGTCCTCCCGCGCCTTCTTCGGGAGGACCTCCACGGTGTGGTGCGCCCTGCCCGGCTCCGCGACGAACTCGATCCGCACCCGCAGCCGGTCGCCGCTGGGCAGCCGCTGGCCGATGTCGTAGACGTCCGAGACCCCGGTGCGGGCCCGCTTGACCAGCTCCTTGAGGCGCTTCGAGGTGTCCTGGTCCGTCAGGTCCAGCGCCTTGGTGTCCAGGTGCACCCGGACGGTCACCAGCGACTCGGTGTCGCCGTCGGCGTGCCTGATCCGGCTCACCAGGAAGCGCTGGAGCACCCGCTCGTCCATGGTCCGTTCGAGGGCGTCCTTGGGCGGGCGGACCCGGTGGGTCCCCAGCACCTGGGGCTGCTCCGCCGCGGGCCTGGTCAGCTGGTCCGGCATCCGCTGGTCCGGCCGGCTCCAGAAGTCGGTGATGAGCCCGTCCTCCACCCGCACCGTCAGCTTCACCCCGGCGAAGGTGCCGTGGCGCAGCTCGGGAGCGGTGGTGCCGCCGGGCGGCACCGGTCCGGCCGGGACGCGGTCGGCCGAGGCCGCGACCACGCTCGCGGCGTAGCGGGCCTCGTCGGCGGTCCACTCGCGCGGCAGGTGGCGGCCCCGGGTCGGGTCGTCCCACACCGACGGCGCGAACTGCGCCTGCCGGCCGGCGAGCATCCGCGCGGCGCCGGAGACGGTCTCGGCGGGCGGGGGCGCCTGCTGCCTCAGCGCGGCGAGGGCCTCGGCCGGTCCGTCGGCGGCGGCCCGCTCGTGCAGCCGCGGCACGGCGTGCTGGAGGGCCGGGTCCTGGCCGGGGGCGATCCGGACCTCGGCGGCGTCGCCGTCCTGGGTGAACTCCAGCCGGAGCCGCGCGCGCGGGCCGCCCTCCCCGAGCCCGGCCGTGAACTCCTCGGCGGCCCGCTCCAGCCTCGCCCGGGCGCGCAGCAGCTGCTGCTGCGTCAGGTCCTCGCCGCCCACCAGCTTGACCCGGGCGGTGACTTCGAGGGTCTCCGCCCCGTCGTGCATGAGGTCGCGGCGGACCCGGACCGGTCCGAGGCCGGGCGGCCGGACCTCCTCGCCGCGGGCGGCCGTCAGCGTCCCGGGGGCGTCGTAGCGGGGGTTCTGGAGCGACTGGTACGGGGCCGGGCGGTGGCCCAGGAGGCTGCCGTCCGGCAGGTACATGCCCTCGATCCACACGCCGCCCGAGCGGCCCAGCCGGTACTGGATGCCGTTCGCCTCGCGGTGGAGGAAGGGGTCGGCGAGCGCGGTGGTGACGTGGTGCCGCAGCTGGGTCGCGGTCCAGGCCTTCGGGTAGTAGACGGCGCCGGGGTCCAACGCGGAGCGGCTCCACCGCGAGGGGAACGCCGAGGCCGGCGCGCCCGGTGCGACGGCGGCGTCCAGCTGCGTCCGGTGGACGCGGACCGTGCCGTTGGGCAGCACCTCCTGCCACTGGCCGCTCCCGGGGGCCGGGGGTCGGCGCGGGGTGCCCCTGAGGGTGCCGTCCGGTTCGGCGGGGTGCCACGGGTTGTCCGGGACCGGCCGGACCGGCGGCGCGACGGTGCCGGTGGCGGGCGGCGGCACGGGGGCCTCGGCGTCCGGCTGCGGCTGCGGCTGCGGCTGCGGCTGCGGCTGCGGCTGCGGCTGCGGCTGCGGCTGCGGCTGCGGCTGCGGCTGCGGCTGCGGAGCGTTCGGGTGGGAGTCGGTGCGGTCGACGGGCGCGGGGGCGCTCTCGTCGCCGCCGAACGTCCGGGGGCCCACCGGGAGGTCGTCGGCCCCGGTCCGGGGCGGGGCCGGCGCCTCGGTGTGGTCGGTCGCGCGGTTCGGGGCGGTGTCCTGGCCGAGGAGCGTCGAGGCCAGGCTCGCGGTCTGCCGCGGGGCCGGGGGCGCCGGCTCCTGCACCGGGTGGCGGCCGGTGTCGTCGGTGCCGGCCGGCAGGTCCTGGGCGGTGCGGTCGACGGTGTGGCCGGTGGAGGAGGTGGGGACCCGCGCGGAGGAGGCGGCGGTGGCGGTGGCCTCCGTGGTGGCGGTGGTGCCGTCCGTCGTGGCGGCCCGCCTGTGGGGGGCGGTCAGCCCGTCGCCCGAGGACTCGGTCGACACGGGCGGCACCGCGCCCGTACGGCCCGGGGTGCTCCGCTTCGGCGCCTCCGAGGCCTTCTGCTCGGGGGCCTTCTGCTCGGGGGCCTTCTGCTCCGAGGCCCTCTGGTCGGGCGCCTTCTGTTCGGCGGGCCGCTGTTCCTGCGCCCGGTGCTCGGACTCCTGCGCCGGCGCCTCGTCCGACTCGACCTTCACCGGTGCCCCGGCGGACTCCTCGTGCACCACCGTCGGCAGGTCCTCGGCGGCGCCGACGGTCCGGGTGGGCGTCTCGGTCGGGGACGGCTGGTTGCGGCGCTCCTCCGCCAGGAAGTCGACGTAGGGCAGCAGTTGCTGCATCCACTCGGCGACCTCGTGGTCGGCCTGCGGAGTCTTGATGTCGACGCCCGAGACGTGCGACAGGCCCTTCGCGACGTCCTCCAGCGATTCGATGCGGTGGGTCCGGGCGAACTCGAAGGCCTCCGGGTGGCCCATCCTCGGCACCGGGAAGGGCACGATCTTGCCGGACGCCATACTGGCCAGCGCGGCGAAGGTGATCGGGTGGTAGAGCGGGAAGTGCTTGGACGCCCCCTCCGCGACCGCCTCGAACTGGGTCCGCTGCACCCAGTCGGCGTAGCGGTGCATCAGCGGCGCCGCGCCGAGGTGCATGGCGTGGCCCATCATCGCGGTCATCATGCCGCCGACGAAGCTGCCCGCGGTGACGGTGAACTCGTGGTTCTCACCGAAGATGAGGTTGTAGAAGCCCTCGCTGAGCACGTTCTGGGCGCCCGACTGGATGTAGTTGCCGAGCCCCAGGCCGAGCTGGAACATCTTGTTGCCCTGCGTCAGGCCGTCGGCGAGGTCGGGCAGGTGCCTGCCCAGGGCGCTGATCTGGTGGGCGGTCAGGCCCTTCCCGGCGTCCTGCTTGAGGACGTTGTCCAGCGCCTCGGCGAGACCCTCGCTGGCCGCTCCCCTGAGCTCGACGGTCTGCCGGGCCTTGCCCACCCACTTCTCGGCGAACTTCTCGCCCAGCTCCCGGCCGAGCGCCCCGGCCTCCTTCTTCCCGAGCTGCTCGCCCAGGTGCTTGACGAAGGTCTTCTCCATCTCCGAGACGAAGGTGTCACCGAGCGAGCCCTTGGTGGTCCTGCCGAAACCCGCCTGCAACTGCTCGGTGGAGGCCTCCATCAGGCTGCCGAGGTCCCGGGCGAAAGCCCTGGCCTGCGACTTCTTCAGGGCCTCGTCGGCGAGGCCCTTGGAGGTCTCCTTGCCGACCACGCCGAGCGAGCCCTTCTCGCCGGACTTGGCGGCCGCCTCGGCGGCGGTCTTCAGCGTCCCCTTGAGGCTCTTCAGCTCGCCGTTGAGCAGGTAGTCGCTGAGCTGGTCCGCGAGCAGCCGCCCGCCGCTCTTGCCGAGCAGGCGGCCCAGCAGCTTGCCCAGGCCCAGGCCGAACAGTTCGAGCGGGCCGCCGAGCACACCGCCGATGACGCCGAACAGCACCGCCTGCTTGGTGTACTCCTTGTCGATCTCCTTGCGATTGCCCTGGCCGATCTGGAGGTTCTGGATGATGCCGTCCATCAGCAGACCGCCCACGATGCCCGAGAAGGTGTGCATCGCGATGGTCTTGAGCAGGTACTTCATCAGGGCCGTGAGCGCGACCTTGGTGAGCAGCTTCTTGAGCACCAGCCCGGACAGGCTGGCGCCGAAGCTGAACGGCGCCCAGAAGATCGCCAGCGCGATCTCGACCAGCAGCTGCACCAGTTGGGCGATGGCCATCCACTTGGTGTACTCGACCGTGTTGGCGACGTTCCCTGCGCAGTCCGCCAGCGCCTTGGCGGTCTTGCCGGCGGCCGTGACGTAGTCGTCCCCGCCGGTCCGGCCGATGAACGAGTTCATCTGGTAGGCGAAGGAGGTCGCGGCCTGGCCCTTGAACTGCCGGGAGCAGGAGACCGCCACCTTCTCGATCAGCGCCCGCAGCTCGGGCATCTCCTTGGCCAGCTGCTCGTAGGCGTCCCGGACCTCGCGCAGGTCGCCCTCACGGATCTCCGGCCAGGGCATGCCGGTGATGATCGTGAAGAACCGTGCGGTCGATTCGTTGACCTCGATCGAGGAGTGGGCCACGGGGACTGCCTGCCGTTTCCGGTCGGTGCGCGGGGTCGGGCCGTCGGCTTCTGCGGGGTCAGAAGCCGTTGGCGAGGTCGCGGGCGTGGTCGCCCGCCTTGTCGAGGGTGTCGGCGAGGAGCTCTCCGTTCTCGCCGACCGAGGAGAGCGTGGAGCCGATCCTGACGATCAGCTCGTAGAGGTTCTTGGTGCCGTCGTCGACCTGGCCGTGGTACTGCTTGCCGATCTCGTCGTTGCCGCCCACCCGCAGGTTGATCTCGTTGATGTGGGTCGCCTCGGTCTTGAGCTGGGTGACGAAGTCCTTCAGCTCGAAGAACTCGGCGAAGCTCTTCTTGAGCACCGCCGTCTTGGCGGTGGTCCCCGGGTCAGCCACGGAACTCCTCCTGCCGGCCCGCCTTCGCCTTCTTCCTCTCCTCGTCCTCGTAGCCCGGGGCCATCGCCCAGAGCGGTTCGAGGATCTCGTCCAGCTCGCTGCCGCCGGTCATCGAGAGCCGCAGCGTCTCGCCGATCCCGTCGAACTGCGAGATCCGCTCGGCGACCTGCCTGCCGACGTCGGCCCGGGCCTCGTTGAGGACGTCGGTGAGGGCCTTGGCGAGCTCGGCGGGCGCCATCTCCCGGTAGGCGTTGGTGTGGAAGGTCATCGAGACGACCTGGCCCTGTGAGCCGACCTTGACGGTGACCATCCGGTCCTTGGAGGTGACCGAGCCGGTGAGCTCGTTCATCTCCTGCTGCATGGCCTCGGCCCTGGCCAGCTCGGTCTGCATGTCCGCCATCGCCTGGGCGATCTGGTCCGCGAACGGGTTGCTCATGTGTTCGTCCTCTCCTCTGCCACGGCGCTCAGCGCCCGATGACGCCTTCGACCGCACCGGTCTCGGTGCCCCACACCTCTTCGTCCTCCGCCAGCCAGGTGGTGCGGCGGCGGTCCTTCTCGCCGCCCGCGCCGCCCGCGCCGCCCATGCCGGCGCCCGGCGGCATCATCGGCGGCATCCCGCTGGAGGTGGTGGGGGTCTGCCGGCCGGTCAGGGCGGCCTGCTCCTGGGCCGCGGCGCGGGCGGCCCGCTCCGCGGCGGCGCGCTCGGCGTTGGCCTGGTCGACCGCGGCCTTGGTGATGGACGGGTCGCCGCCGGCGGCCAGGGCGCGGTTGCTGAGGCCGCCGCCCATGCCGGTGATCATCGGGCTGCCGCCGAGGCCGAGCGAGCCCGCGCCGCCGGGGCCGGCGGAGCCGAGGCCCATCGTGTTGTAGGAGAAGCCGCCGGGGCCGAACTCATTGGGCGTCAGCAGGTCGTCGCCGCCGGGGCCGATGCCGCTGCCGCTGCCGCTGCCGCCGATGCCGGCGGCGGAGTAGCGGTCGGCGAGCAGTTGCCGGTACTGCGAGACGGTGTTGCCCTGGCCGTCGCGCAGGATGCCGTCCGGGCCGATGGAGTAGCCCGGGCCGGCCACCATCGGGTTGCCGGCGGAGTCCAGGACGGGGTTGCCGTTCTCGTCGACGATCCGCCCGTCCTTGGTGATCACGGAGCTGGGGGGCACGACCACCGGGCGGTTCGAGCCGGTGCTGCCGGGGAGGAGGTGGTCGGGCAGCGGACCGGTGTTGAGGCCGGGGAAGGGGTTGCCGATGAGGTCGGGGCCGCTCCCACCGCTGCCGCCGGAGCCGCTCCCGCCGCCGAGGTTGAGGTTCGGCGTGTTGCCGCCGGAGTTGCCGAGGTTCAGGTTCGGCGTGTTCCCGCTGCCGCCGCCGAGGTTGAGGTTCGGGGTGCTCCCGCTGCCGCCCCCGGTGCCGCCGAGGTTGAGGTTCGGCGTGTTGCCGCCGGGACCTCCGGCGCCGCTCCCGCCGCTGCCGCCGCCGGCACCGGTGATGTCCTTGATGTTCGGGCCGCCGGGGAGGTCCTTGGTACCGGGACCGCCGTCCTTGTCGCCGCCGCCGCCGGTGCCGAGCTCGTTGATCTTCTGGTTGAACTCGTCGATCTTCTTGTTGGGGTCGTCCTTGGTGGGGTCCTTGGTCGGGTCCTTGGTCGGGTCCTTGGTCGGGTCCTCGGGGGCCTTCGGGTCGGGCATCATCAGCGGGAACGGCTTCAGCGGCCGGGCGGCGTTGCCGATGCTCGTGTAGGCCTGGGTGAGCCCGGTCAGCACCCGGTCGGCTTCGAGGTCCAGCCAGTTCACCACGTTGCCGAGCCAGATCTGCCGGGCCCGCTTGTCGACCTGCTTCCAGAAGTCGACCGTCTTGGGATCGCCGAACGGCGCCCCGGTGACGGTGATCTGCAGGGAGCCGAGCACCCCGTTCTGCTGGATCTTGCCGTAGGCGTCGAAGGCGCCCTTGGCCGGATCCTCCCGGCTGTGCCAGGTCGGCGTCCGGTCGTTGGAGTTCACGATCTTCAACGTCGCGCCCTTGACCCCCTCCATCAGCGCCGCGGTGACCGCGTTCGTCGGCCAGGCCAGGGGCGATCCCCACCAGCCCTTGAAGCCCTCCCACAGCTGTCCGATCTGGACCTTGACGCCCCCGTCCATCGGACGCAGGAGAGTGTCGACACCGGCCAGGCGGATCATCCGGTTGTCGGCGTCCATCTCGTTGCGGAACGCCAGCAGCAGGGTCCGCATCGCGTTCGCCGCGCTGCCCTGCCAGTCGCCGTCCTCGTCGCCGATGCCCTTGACCCACTCGGTCCCGATCGCGGCGATCCAGCCGTCGAGGAAGGAGCTGAAGTTCTTGAGGGTGTCGGCCGCCCTGGTGAAGACGGCCGGGTCGAGCCGGTCGTTGGCCTTGACCGAGCCGTCGACGAACTGCTCCAGCGGCTTGCGGCTGGCCGTCCACCCCGCGAACTTGGCGCCCGGGCCGTCGAGGTTCGGGTACTGCACGTTGGTGCCGATGACGTAGCTGCCGTGCTTCACCGTCGTGCTGGAACCCTCGGTGTAGGTGAAGTACCAGGCCACCCAGCTGTCGAGCTTCACGTCGGTGCCGTCGCCCTCGACTCCCTGCCAGCCCGCGTGGACCACCTGCCTGCGGACATCCGTGTTGAGCCACGGCTTCTCGTCGTCGACCACGTCCCCGCGCTTGGTCGGAGCCTTGTCCGCCGACGAGCCCAGGAAGGTGAGCGCGTCCTCCCAGATGTACACCATGGCATCCCCTCTCGCGGCCGTGCCCGACCTGACGTGGCGCGGGGCCGACCCGGTGCCGGGCCGACTCCGCGGTGGCGGCGGTCCTCCCCGCCGGATTACTTGGTGCCGGTGCCGGAACCCGAGGTCAGGGTCCGGTTCGCCACCTTCATGAACTGCGCGTAGTCCAGGGACTCGTCCAGCGCGTTGTTCAGGTAGCGGTCGGCGAGCGAGAGGTCGACGATCAGGGTGTCGAACTGCTCGATGATCGTCCCCAGCATCTTGGCGATCGAGTCGTCGTACGCCTTGAGCGCGGTGGCCAGGGTCCCGGGCGCGGTGAAGTTCCCGGAGTTGTTGCCGACCAGGAACGGCGCGCTGCCGTCGGCGAAGGCCCGCAGCTCCCGCACCGGAACCGCCGTCAGGACGTCCTTGAGGAAGACCTTGATGGTCTTGTCCGGGAACGTCGCCAGGAAGCTGTCGGTGATCTTGACGGTGCCGCTGCCGCCGTCGCCCTTGTCGTTCTCGTCGTCCGCCACTCGGCTCAGCCCTTGACGTGGTCGAAGTGGGTGCTGGCCCGCATGTCCGCGTCGTGGATCGCGTCGCGGATCTCGGTGAGCGCGACCTTGGCGTTCTCGATCTTGCCGGTCATCGCCTTGTCGGAGCTCTCCAACTGGGTGGCGAGGGTGTCGGCCGCGGCCGAGAAGGCACCGATGAGCTCGACGCCGATCTTGCTCCGGAGGTACTCCTTGAGGTCCTCCATCTGGGCGTGCATGGTCTTGGAGTGGGCGTCGAGGTCGTTGATCGCGGTGTCGACGCCGGCGTAGTGCAGTGACATGTGCCCGGTCATGGCGGGGTTCCCTTCGGTTCAGGCGGTCGGTTCGACGGACGGCGGGCTGCTTCGGGGGCTACTTCTGGGGGTTCAGGACGCCCTCGACGTAGTCCGCGGGGCCGGTGCCGACGTTGCCGAGGCTGTTCTTCGCGACGGTCTCGGTGTGGTCGCCGGTCGCGGTGAAGATCTGGCTGGTGTCGCCGAACTTGGCGTGGAAGGCGTCGTAGTCCCGGCTGACCGCCGCGTACTGCTCCAGCCAGGAGTTGATGTTGTTCTGGAAGGTGGTGCTGGCCGCGCCCTCGAAGCTGTCGCGGATCGCGGTGTTGATGTCCTCGATGTACATGGCGGTGGCCCTCATCGCCTCGTACTTCGCCTCGATCTGCGTCCTGACGTCCTGAAGGGCCTGCTGGCTGACCGTCGTCTGCTGGACCACGTGAGTACCTCCTCCGGTGCCGCCGGCCGCTTCCGGCCGGCGCGATTCGCCGCGGGCCGGTCGGAGCGGCCCGCCAGGGTGAACGGGACGGCTCCGCCGGGTGGTTCACCCTCCGCTCGGCCGTCGCGGCTCAGCGCGTGCAGCGGCCCTCGCCGGTGACCGCCGGCTGCACCACACCGCCCGCCAGCGGCGCCGGGTCGAGGCTCGGCCCGGTGGGCAGCAGCGACAGCACCCGCCCGGGCACCGCCGTCGGCGCCGCCTTCGCGTAGCCGAGCCGTTCGGCCACCGCCGCCGAGGCCAGCGGGTACTTCACGCCCGAATCGGTGACCAGGTACAGCGTGCCGCCGTAGCCCGCGCCGGACAGCCCCCGGACCAGGGCGCCGCCGCCGGGGCGCACCGCGATCCGGTCCGCCGGGGTGCAGCTGGGCAGCACCCCGGGCTGGAGCACCGGCGGCAGGCCGAGGACGGGCGTGGCGTCCAGCACGGACACGTCCAGGTCCCCGCCGTCGGTCCCGGGCCGCAGCGCCGCGCAGAGCGCCTGCTCGCCCCGGGGCGCCAGCGCCGCCGGGGGCCGGCCCGGCAGCCCCTCGGGGGCGAAGGCCGCCGCGGCGGCGGGCGGCGCGGTGTGCGCGGCGAGGTCGGCCGCGCCGACCGGGGAGGGCGCCACCGCACCGTTCCCGTACGCCTCCTGCTGGGTGCGCGGATCGCCCTGCACCAGGGCGAACTGGGTGGCGGTGACGGCGACCAGGCCCTGCTCGGCCAGCAGGTAGCGCTCCTCGCCGGTGCCGGTGAACAGCTGGCCGACCCGGGTCGGCCGGCCGGAGAGCACCGGACCGTCCTTGCCCCGCCCCGGCACGTCGGGGGCCCGCAGCTCCGGCCCGGCCGGGAACGCGGCCAGGAAGGAGGCGGTGACCGGGACGGGCGTGACGGCGGCGTAGCCGAGCGCCCGCACCGCGCCTCCCGCCGCGTCCAGGGTGAACCGGCGGCCGTGCCAGAGCAGGTGGGCGACGCCGTCCGGCCCCGCGCCCCCCCGGGCGCCGGGGGCCACCCGGGGGCCGGCCCCGGGCGGGGGGCCCCCGCCGCGCGCCCGGCCCACCCCCCCCCCGGGGCGCCCGCCCGGCCGGCCGGTCTGCCGGGTGCCGATCGCGACCGAGAGCTGCGGGGCGGGGCGGGCCGCCGGGACCCCGGCGCCGGCGCTCGACGGCCGCACCGTGCAGAGCAGCCAGTCGGCGCCGGCGACGGCCTTCGCGGCGGGCAGGCCGTCGGGCGCGCCGACGATGCCGACCGGGGTGCCGCGCCCGGTGCCCTCCAGCGATCGGGCCGAGACCTGGTCCACCTTCAGCTGGTCGCCCGCCAGCAGCCGCGCGCTGGCCTCGTTGAGCACGGGGTGGAGCAGCCCGCCGGCGTAGACGTAGCGGGTACCGGTCTCCTTGACCACCACCAGGGTGCCGGGCTGCTTCCAGCGGCTGGCGCCGCCGGGTTTGATCAGGCCGTAGACGCCGGCGCCGGCGCCGATCAGCAGGGCGACGGCCAGGCCGATCGCGGCGCCCCGGTTGGTCCGGCCGACCGGGGTGTCGGGGGCGTCCGGCTCGGCGCGCAGGACGCCGGCGGCGACCCGGCTCATCACGAACAGGTGGGCCTGCACCTGGTCGCGTCGGGACTGCATGGCGGGTGGCCTCCTCGGTGCGGGTGCCCCGGGTCGGGGCCGGGTCGGGTGGGGTCCGGTCGTGCGGGTCAGCCCGCCAGGCCGCGCATCGCCCCGTAGAAGCCGAAGACCTGGAGCGCGAGCGGCAGCAGAGTGATCGCGGCGAGCGAGTGCAGGATGTCGCCGATCCGGCCCCAGTAGGGCAGCAGCCGCCGCCCCGGCACCGTCCAGGCGGCGGCGCAGAGCCCGGTCGCGGCGACGGCCAGCGCGGCGAACACGCCGAGCCGGCCGCCCGGTGCGGCGTCCCAGCCGGTCCGTACGGCGAGCAGTCCGAGCCCCAGCGCCCCGGGCAGCAGCATGGCGAGCCGCTGGCGCAGCCCGCCGATGTCCCGGGCGTGCAGCAGCACCAGCACCGACAGGTCGGCGGCCATCGCCGTCGACCCCCAGCCGCCGTCCCGGGCGAGCGCCAGCACGGTGAGCGTGATCGCGCACGCCGAGCCGACCGCGACGAAGAAGCCGGCCAGGTAGCCGTCCGCGACCAGGCTGCGGGCGAGCACGTCGTCGGCCGGGAACGGCTCGATCTCCTCCTGGAGTTCGTCGGCGTTGCGGGGCAGTGCGGGCAGCCGCAGCCCGGCCAGCTTGAACGCCAGCGCGGGGACGAAGGCGCCGAACAGCACGGCCCCGGCCGCCACCGCCGCGGCGGTCTCGGTGGTCCCCACCCCGCCCGCGGCGAGCGCGCCGGCCGCGAGGGCGAGGGCCGCCGCCACCAGCAGTCCGGCGAAGAACGGCCCGGCGCCGACCAGGGCCAGGGCCACCACGGTGGCGCCGACCGCCGCCGAGCCGCCCGCGAGCAGCCGGGCCGGGCCGGTGACCCCGGGGGCCAGCGCGGCGGCGGCCGCGGCGTGGCAGGCCCCGGCGGCGGCCAGCGCCGTCCCGGCCGGGGAGTCGCCGATCAGCCGGGCCGCCGCGGCGCCGCCGGCCAGCAGCAGCACCGCGACCACCGCGGCGGCGGCGCAGCGCGGGCCCTCGGGGCCGGGCAGGGCGAGCAGCAGCAGGCCGCCGGCCAGCGTCAGCACGGCCAGCAGCAGCGCGAGGTGGTGGGTGGCGGCGGGCCGCCAGGAGTCGCCGCGGGCGGCGGTGCCGGTGCGCACGCCGTCCACCAGGTCGTCGAAGTGCACTTCGGGCAGCGCGGCCCCGCCCGGGCGCAGGAACAGCTCCTCGCCGTCGGTCAGCCCGAGCTCCTCCAGGGTCCGCTCCTCGTCGAGGGGCGCGCCGCCGAGGCGCTGGAGGACCCAGCCGGAGTGCTCGGTGCCGCTCTCGGCGACGTCGGGGCCGGCGTAGCCGAGGACGGCCGGCAGCAGGTCGGCGAGGACCACGTCGCCGGGCAGGGCGAGTTCGAAGGCGGCGCCGGGGGCGCGGAACCTCAGCCGGACCAGTCCTGTCGCCGCCGTGGTGGTGCTCGTGGTGGTGCTCACCTGTGTCGCGTCCTCCCGTGGAACCGGCCTGCCCGCTCTCCCGACACAGAGGTACGGCCCGGGCCGGGCGGGCGGTTCACCCGGCCCGGGCCGGGGTCCGGTGAACCGCCGGGGGCCCGCGGGCCGTAGGCCCGAGTGCGGTGCGGCCCGAGCCGTCGGGCCCGCCGTCACCGGCGCCGGCGGCGGCGCCGTGAGAGGAGAGCCCCCGTTGAGCGTGGTCCTGGTCGATCGTCCGCCCCGGCGCCCCGGACCGGCGATGCCGGACGGCGAGCTCCAGTTGCAGGAGCCGCCGGTTCTTCCGGAGGAGCAGAGCGGCATGTCGAACATGATCGCCATGGCGCCGATGGCGCTGAGCTCGCTCTCGATGGTGATGATCTTCCTCAACCCGCAGTCCGGCGGCGGGCCGCTCACCTATGTGGCGATGGGCATGATGGGCCTGTCGGCGGTCGGCATGCTGGTGGCCCAGCTGCTGCGCAGCTCCAGCGACCGCAAGCGCCAGCTGCGCGGCGAGCGCCGCGACTACCTGCGCTACCTCTCCCAGGTGCGCCGCCAGGTCCGCCGGCACGTCGTCAACCAGCGGCTGGCACTCGCCTGGCGCCACCCGGAGCCGGACTCGCTCGGCTCGCTGGTGCGCACCTCGCGGCTGTGGGAGCGGCGGGCGGCCCACCCGGACTTCGGCGACGTCCGGATCGCCACCGGCTCCCAGCGCCTGGCCGTCAAGCTGGCCCCGCTGGCCACCCAGCCGGTCGAGGACCTGGAGCCGCTGTGCGCGCACGCGCTGCGCCGGTTCATCCACGCCTACGGCTCGATCGCCGACCAGCCGATCGCCGTCCACGTCCGCGGCTACGCCCATGTGCTGCTGCGCTGCGAGCACCCCGCCGCGGACACCGACCCGGTGGAGGACCCGGACGGCGTGCCCCCCGCGCCCGCCCCGACGGAGCCCGCCGAGGCCGCCGACCCGGGCCCGGCCCGCGCGCTGGCCCGGGCGATGATCGCCCAGCTGGCGTTCTTCCACGCCCCGGACGAGCTGCGCGTCGCGGCCGCGGTCTCCCCCGCGCTGCGCGCGGAGTGGGCCTGGCTGAAGTGGCTGCCGCACGCGCTGCACCCCACCGAGACGGACGGGGCCGGCCCGGTGCGGCTGGTCGCCGACTCCCTGCTGGAGCTGGAGCAGCTGCTGGGCCCGGAGTTCGCCGACCGCCCCCCGTTCGAGCCGGAGACCCAGCCCGGCCGGGACGAGCCGTTCACCCTGATCGTGCTGGACGGGGTGAAGCTGCCCGCCGGCAGCCGCGCCCTGCTGGCCGGCTACCGCAACGCCGTGCTGCTGGACGTCTCCGGCGCGATGGAGTGGCAGCACGCCCCGTTCCGGCTGCGGCTGCGGATCACCGGCGACCGGCTGGACCTCGTCGCCGCCGACCGCAACCGGCGCGACGAGGTCACCGCGCTCGGCCGTCCCGACGCGCTGGGCCTCCCGGCCGCCCGCCGCTACGCCACCACGCTCGCCCCGTACCGGCTGGGCGACGCGATGGACGTCTCCGAACCGCTCAGCACCGACTTCGACCTCACCTCCCTGCTGGGCGTCAACGACCTCTACCAGCACGACATCGCCCGCAGCTGGGCCGAGCGCCCGCGCGGCCGGCGGCTGCGGGTGCCGATCGGCGTCGGCGCGGACGGCAAGCCGGTGGAACTCGACCTCAAGGAGTCGGCGCAGGGCGGCATGGGCCCGCACGGCATGCTGATCGGCGCCACCGGCTCCGGCAAGTCCGAGCTGCTGCGCACCCTGGTGCTCGCGCTCGCGCTCACCCACTCCTCGGAGACGCTCAACTTCGTGCTCGTCGACTTCAAGGGCGGCGCGACCTTCCTCGGTCTGGACCGGCTGCCGCACACCTCCGCGGTGATCACCAACCTCGCCGACGAGGCCGCCCTGGTCGACCGGATGCGCGACGCCCTGCACGGCGAGCTGAACCGCCGCCAGGAGCTGCTGCGCTCGGCCGGCAACTACAGCTCGCTGCTGGACTACGAGAACGCGCGGGCCGGCGGCGTCCAGCTGGACCCGCTGCCGACGCTCTTCGTCGTGGTCGACGAGTTCAGCGAACTGCTGTCCGCGCACCGCGACTTCATGGACCTGTTCATCATGATCGGCCGACTCGGCCGCTCGCTGGGCGTGCACCTGCTGCTCGCCTCCCAGCGGCTGGACGAGGGCCGGATGCACGCCCTGGAGTCCCACCTCTCCTACCGGGTCGGCCTGCGCACCTTCTCCGCCATGGAGAGCCGCGGGGTGCTGGGCGTGCCCGACGCCTACCAGCTGCCCTCCCAGCCCGGCAACGGCATCCTGCGCAGCGACATCGCCACCCTCACCCGGTTCAAGGCCGCGTACGTCTCCGGGCCCTACCGGCGCCGGCGCGGCGCCGTCCAGCAGGCCGCCGTGGCCGGCCAGATCGTGCTGTACGGCACCGGTTACGTCGCGCCGCGCGACCCCGACCCGGAGGTGCTCGCCGCCGAGGAGGCCCGGGAGGCCGCCGAGGAGGACGCCCCGAACCTGCTGGACCTGGCCGCCGCGCGGATGCTCGACGCCGGCCCGCCGGCCCACCGGGTCTGGCTGCCGCCGCTGGACACCCCGCCCACCCTGGACGAGCTGCTGCCGCCGCTCACCCCCACCGCGCGGCACGGCCTGGCGCCCGACGGCCGCCCCGCGGTCGGCACGCTGACCGTCCCGGTGGGCGTGGTGGACCGCCCGTTCCAGCAGATGCGCGAGTTGCTGACCGCCGACCTGTCGGCCGCCGGCGGCCACGTCGGCGTCGCGGGCGGCCCGCAGAGCGGCAAGAGCACCCTGCTGCGCGCCCTGATCACCGCCCTGGCGCTCACCCACACGCCGCAGGAGGTCCAGTTCTACTGCCTGGACTTCGGCGGTGGCACGCTCTCCTCGCTGCGCGGGCTGCCGCACGTCGGCGGCGTCACCGGGCGCCACGACCCGGAGCGGATCGGCCGCACCATCGCCGAGGTCAACGGCGTCATCGCGCGCCGCGAGATGCGCTTCGCGCAGCTCGGCGTCGACTCGATGACGACCTTCCGCCGCCGCAAGGCCGCCGGCGACCCGGAACTCGCCGACGACCGCCACGGCGACGTCTTCCTGGTCATCGACGGCTGGGGCACCCTGCGCCAGGAGTTCATGGAGCTGGTGGCCGCGCTGGCCCCGATCGCCTCCCGCGGCCTCAACTACGGCGTGCACCTCGTCGTCTCGGCGGCCCGCTGGGGCGAGATCACCGCCGGCGTGCGCGACCAGTTCGGCACCCGCTTCGAGCTGCGCCTGGGCGACCCCATCGACTCCATGATCAACATGCGGGCCGCCGAGACCGTCCCGCACAACAGCCCCGGCCGCGGCCTCACCAAGGAGCGGCTGCACTTCCTCGGCGCCCTCCCCCGGATCGACGGCCAGGGCGGCGCCGACGACCTCGCCGACGGCATCGCCGACCTCGTCGACGCCGTCAACGAGCACTGGAGCGGCCCGCGCGCGCCCGAGGTGCGGATGCTGCCGCTGCTGCTGGACTCCGCCGCGCTGCCCGCGCCCGAGGGCCGGCTGCGGGTCGCCATCGGTCTGGAGGACACCGCGATCGCGCCGCTCTGGCACGACTTCGAGGAGTCGCCCCACCTGCTGGTGGTCGGCGACAGCGAGAGCGGCAAGACCAACCTGCTGCGCCTGCTGATCGACGGGATCACCTCCGCCTACACGCCCGCGGAGGCCCGGATCATGCTCGTCGACTTCCGGCGCGGGCTCTACGAGGCCGTCCCGGAGGAGTACCGGCTCGGCTACGCCGTCTCGGTGGACGTGCTCCGGCAGGTCGTCACGGGCGCGGCCCGCGCCATGGAGGCCCGGCTGCCCGGCGAGGAGATCAGCCCGGCCCGGATGCGGCTGCGCGACTGGTGGACGGGGCCTGAGCTGTTCGTCGTCGTCGACGACTACGACCTCATCCCCGGCACGACGGGCGCCGGCCCGTTCGGCCCGCTCCTCGAACACCTGGCGCAGGGCACCGAACTCGGTCTGCACCTGATCGTCGCCCGCTCGGCCAACGGCGTCGGCCGGGCCTACAGCGACCAGGTGCTGCGCCGGCTCCAGGACGTCAACACGCCGATCACGCTGCTCTCCTGCCCGCCCAGCGAGGGCACGCTGTTCGGCAGCGTCAAGCCGCGCCTGCTGCCGCCCGGGCGCGGCCTGCACATCACCCGGCGCCGCACGGTGCAGGTGCAGACCGCGCTGATGCCGGAGCCGGAGCCGTCGTCGGAGTCGCCCGGGTCGGCGGATGCCTGACGGCCGCTCCGGCGGGCGGTGAACCGGGGGCGCGGCGGGGGCCGTAGTCCTGAGCGATGAGCCTCTCCCGCACCGGTGCGCGCTCCGAGGAGCCCGCGCCCCCGGCCGAGCCCCGCCGCCGTTTCGGATTCCGGCGCGGGCCGCAGCGCGCGCTGCCCGCCGGGGGCGCGGCTGCCCCGCCCGCACCCGCACCCGCACCGGTGCGCCCCGCTCTTCCGGCCGCCACCCCGCGTGCGGTGCCGGCCGCCGCGCCGGTCCCCGGCCCGTCGGTGCTCCGCGCGGTCGGGCCGCACTTCGTGATCGCCGCGTCCACCGCCCGCGAGGACGAGCTGAACGCCGCGATCGGCGCCCTGCGGCCCGTCCCCGACGCCGTGGTGGTGGTCGCCGCCGCACCCGACTCGGCCAAGGTCCTGCGCGACCGGATGGCCGACCTCGGGGTGATCGCCCGCGCCCGGGGCGCCGCCCACCTGGTGCTCGCCGCCTCCGGACTGGCCGCCCTCGCCCCCAACGGCCGCCGGCCCGCCGAGGTCGTCGCCGAGCGCGCGGGCGTACCGGTCGTCGCGCCGGACGGCCTGGTGGAGATCACCCCGGCCGGCAACCTCAAGGTCACCGACCCGGCGGGCGCCGTCGAGGCGTCCGCGTGGTGGCGGTGCGAGCCGGGCGAGGCGCCGCGCCGGCTGAACAGCACCATCGGCTCCGCCGCCCCGGAGCCCGCGCCCGCCGTCCCCGCCACCGTCTCCGCGTCCGCCCCCGCCGCTGCCCCCGCCACCATTGCCCCCGCCGCCGCTGCTCGCGGACGGGCCGACGCCGTGCGCGTCCTGCGCCTGCCCGCCGGCTTCTGGCTCTCCGACCCGGCCGACCCGTCCACCACCCCGCTGCCCGACGTCCGGCTCGCCGCCGCGCCGCCCGGCAACGCCGTGGTCCTCATCGGCACCCCCGCCCGGCCCGTCCTGCTCCCCGAGGACTTCACCGAGGCCGTGCTCTCCCTGCCGCTCGGCGCCGACCGCCCCCTGGTCAGCGCCCCCTGGGCGGCCCCCGACCAACTGGCCGCCCTCACCGGCGCACTGGCCGCCCGCACGGCCCGGCCGGTGCAGGCCGCCATCGGCCTGCCCGTACTCGGCCCCGGCGGCCCCACCTCCCGGATCCTGGACCGCAACGGCCGCGCCGGCTGGGAGCCCTTCCTGCTGCGCCTGGCCACCGCCCCCGGTGCCCCGACCAGCCCCGCCGCCTGGCGCAACGGCGGCGCCGACTGGCGCACCGACGGGCCCGCCGTCTTCCGGGCGTTCCCGTACTGGGCGCTGGAGGCCGTCCCCGCCGGCCTCTGGCTGCGCCCCGAACCCCCGCACGTCCTCACCCCGCGCTTCCGGCGCCCCGAGGCGGCCCGCCCGCTGCTCATCGTCGGGGAACGCGACCGCCCGGTGCCGGCCGACGCCTTCGAGGAACTCGGCACCCTCCTGGACCGCCTCCCGTCCGCCGGCGCCGAGGGGTTCGGCCTGCTGGTCCACGGCCTGCTGGAGCCCACCGCCGAACGCGTCGGGCGCTTCGTCGCGCGGATGCACGAACTGGAGTGGCTCGGCGCGGAGCAGCCGCTGAGCGGCCCGCCCGCCGTGGCGCCGGTGTCCTACGGCATCGGCCGCCCGACGGCCGCCCCGCCGCGCCCCGCCGCCCGCACCGAACTCCCGGCTCCTGTCCCCGCTCCTGTCCCGGTACCCGCCCTCGAACCCGAGCCCGAAACCGAACCCGAAGCACGGCCGGTCCCCCTCCCCACCCCCGTCCGCGCCACCGCCGACCCCACCCCCGCCACCGCACCCCCAGCCCGCCGCACCCCCGCAGTCGCCACCGCTGCCACTGCCACTGCCACCGCGACCGCCGGCGGCGACCCCCGCCCCGCCCGCGCCCCGGAAGTCCCTCCCGCCGAACCGGCCGCTCCCCTCCCTCCCCCGCCTCCGCCCTCCCCCGCTCCCCCTGCTCCCCCTGCTTCCCCTTCACCGCCCTCTCCCCCTGCCCCCGCCTCTCCTCCCCCTCCCTCCACCACCGCCCGCGCCTTCGGCCCCGACGACTGCCCGGCACCGGTGACCGCGACCACCCCCGCCGAACGCGACGCCGTCCGCACCCTGCTCGGCGACCACTACCACCGCTGCACCGGTCGCCTGGAACAGCTCGCCACCCGGCTCCCGGGCCTGCGCTCCACCTCCCAGGACGACTTCAAACCCGACCTCGCCGCCGTCCTGCTCCACCACACCGACACCGGCGTCCCCACCACCCGCGCCGACCTGGTGGCCGCCGCCCGCTCCGCCGACCCCGCCCTGCAGCCCTTCCTCCGCTGCCTCGGCGCCGGCCTGCGCCGCCTCCCGAGCCACCACGGCGCCGTCCTCCTCGCCGCCGACCCCGCCCTGGCCCCCGAGTCGGTCCTGCCCCACTACCCCACCGGCCGCCAGTTCCGCGAACCCGCACCACTGGCCGGACTGACCGCCCCGGGCTCCGAACTCCCGGGTTCCTCCGTCGAATTCCTGATCTGGTCCGCCACCGGCCGCCGCACCTCCGTCTTCGACACCACCGACGGCCCCGCCCAGGCCGTCTTCCCCCCGGGCACCGCGTTCACCGTCGTCGGCGTGGTCCCCGCCGACGACGACCGCCCCGCCTGCGTCCTCCTCCGCGAATCCGGCGGCGACCCCTCCGAGCGCAACCGCAACGCCCTCTCCCGCCTCCGCGCCTGGCTCGAACGCCGCGCCACCATCCCCACCCCCGAACGCCCCCGCACCGACACCCCCACCCACTTCCACCTCACCCCGGGCCTCACCCTCGACACCCCTGCCCCTGCCCCTGTCCCTGCCCCGCAGGAATAGCACCACCGGCCGACCTCCCCACAGCAACGAGGCGCCCCGACCGGTCCCGGTCGGGGCGCCTGGCCCGGAGGGTCGCGTCGGGCCTGCTGTCGTCCTCCTCCGCCTCTCTCCGGCCTGCCGCCTACCGGCCCGTCGCCCATGCCTCGGCGGCGGTCGGCTCGGCCGGGAGCACGCGGCCGGTGGGCAGGTGGGTGCGGGCCGCCGGGACGAGGGCGACGGCCGGCTCGGCCCGTGTCGCCGGGACCGCGGGGATCGCCGGGACCGCGGGAGTCCGCTGGAGTGCGCCGAGGTCCGTGCCGGAGGTGGTGCGCAGACCGCCGCGTACGGCCGGGCCCAGGCCCTCCGTGGGCGACGGTGCGCCGGACGGGCGGTCGGCGACGGTGGCCGACAGGCGGAGGACGAAGTTGCGTTCGGTCGGGTCGCCGCCCGGCCAGTCGCAGTCCTTGCTGCGCACGATCCGGCTGCGCAGGCCGCCGGGCGAGGTCTGCCACGGGTAGGGCAGCACCCGGATGTTGGGCCGCCAGCCGACGCCGGGGGCGCAGTGCTGGAGCTCCAGCTCCCAGTCGTCCGCGCGGACGTCCAGCGAGGCTCCGATCCGGCCCTCCAGCACGAGGGTGCCGTACGGGGTCCGCGCCACCGCGCGCTGCTCGTAGTAGGCGTCCTTGTCGAGGACCGTGATCCGCAGCGGCCCGTTCATTCGCAGCATGATCGCCCTTCCCGGCGGTCGAAGCACGCGGCACCGACACGGCCCCGCATCCTGGTCGACGGGCGGCGCGGCGTCCGGGTTCACCGCCGTACGACCGGCGACCGCCCGGTGAACCGAACGCCGGGTCCGGGCCGTTGACCATCCGTGGGAGCGGCCCGGCCGTCGCCCGAGCGGCGGCCGGGCACGGTGCCCCCGGTTCCGGCCGGATGTCTGTTCGGGCAGGGCGGCACTCCCGATCGCGCACACCTCCCGCACCTCCGGCCACCCGCGCCGCCCCGGCGAGCAGCGCCCGCGCGAGCCGGGCCCACCGCCGGGCCCGACGGCGCCGAAGGTCCCGGTACCGCGTCCGGCCACCGCACGGGAGGCGCCCGGCCCGGCCGGCGCCGTCGTTTGCACCCGGAAGACACCGACCCGGCGGCGCCCCGGCCGCCCGCGCCGCAACCGGCCGCCGTCCGGCGCCGTCCGTGACGGACGAAGGGGCCCGTCGGGCCGGCCACCGCCGTGGCGGCGGACCGGCCCCGTCCACCGCGCGGACCGGCGGCTCCATACACGGTCTCGGCAACTGTGCACTGAACGTCACAAACCGCACGTTCGGCCTGGCTAGACTGCGCCCCGCACAGGGTGGAGTCCCTCGTCCACCCGCTCTCACCAGGGAGGATCCGTGTTCGTTCGGCTGCTGGGCCCGGTGGAGCTCCAGGCCGCCGACGGTCGGTCCGTCGAGCCCGCCGCTGCCAAGCGGCGCGCCACGCTGGCCCTGCTGGCGCTCGAACTCGGCCGCACCGTCCCGGTCGAGCGGTTCTTCGAACTGCTGTGGGGCGACGAGCCCCCGGCGCAGGCGCGGGCCGCGTTGCAGGGCCACATAGCGGCGCTGCGGAAGCTGATCGCCGGTTCCGACCTCGTCCTGTCGACCCGGTCTCCGGGCTACCGGCTGGACGGTCCGGCGGACGCGGTCGACGCGTCGCTGTTCGAGCAGTTGGCGGCCCGCGCCGCGGCGGAGGACTCCCCGGGCGGCGACCGGGCGGCGACCGCGCTGCTGCGCCGGGCGCTCGACCTGTGGAACGGTCCCACCGCCCTGGCCGGCCTGCCGGACACCGGCCTCAGGGACGCACTGGCGGACCGTCTGCGGCGCAGCCGGGCCGTGGCGCTGGAGGCCTGGGCGGAGCGGCTGCTGCGGCTCGGCCTGGGTGCGGAGGCGGTGGCCGGACTCGACCAGGCACTGGAGTCCGATCCGTTGAACGAGCAGGTCGCCGCCGTGCTGGTGCTCTGCCTGACCCAGGCCGGGCGTCCCCGGGACGCCGTCGACGTCTACCACCGCACCCGGCGGCGGCTCGCCGCGGAGCTCGGGGTCGGGCCGGGCAGCGCGCTGCGGTCGGCGGCGTCCGGTGTCCGCACCGGCGAGCCGGCGCAGCGGCGCACCCTGGCGCGCGCCGTGGTTCCCGGCGGCCTCATCGGCCGGCCCGGCCCTGCCGCACCGGTCGCGCCCGCCGTCCGGCCCGCCGCGGTGCTCCCGTTCGCGAGCTGCAAGCCCACCCCTCGCCCGGTGGCGACCCGCCCGTCCGCCGCCTCCGCCTCTGCCACTTCCTCCGCCGCCTCCGCCGCCCGGGTGCCCGCCCAGAAGGACGGGAACGCGCCGCGCCCCGTGGCCGCCGAGGTGCGCTCCCCCCGCGGCGCCGCTCCCGCTCCCGTCCCCGACCAGCTCCCGCGCTCGCCCGCCGGCTTCGTCGGCAGATCGCGCGAACTCGGCTGGCTCGGCGAGCGGTTGCCGATCAGCGCATACCCCGGCGGCTCCGGCGGTATCGGCGTCCTGGTCGGCCCGGCCGGCAGCGGCAAGACCGCCACGGCCCTGAGGTGGGCGCACGACGCGGCCGCCGGCTACCCGGACGGGCGGCTCTTCGCCGACCTGAACGGCTTCGGCCCCGGCCGTCCCACCGACCCGGCCACCGTGCTCGGCCGGTTCCTGCGCGCCCTCGGCGTCCCGGCGGCCGAGCTGCCCGAGGACCGGCCGGCCCGCGCCGCGCTCTACCGGTCGCTCAGCCGTGACCGCCGCCTCCTGGTGGTGCTGGACGACGTCCGCGACACCGCCGACCTCGCCGATCTGCTGCCGGTCGGCCCCGGCTGCGCGACGGTGGTCACCAGCCGGCGCACCCTGGAGGACCTGGTGGTCAGCGAGGGCGCCGCCGTACTGCGCCTCGGTCCGCTCCCCGGCCCGGACGCCCGCCGCCTGCTGGAGCAACTGCTCGGCCGCACCCGGGTGGCCGCCGAACCGGAGGCCACCGACCGGCTGGCCGAGCTCTGCGGCGGGCTGCCGCTCGCCCTGCGGATCGCCGCCGCCCGGCTCGCCACCCGCCCGGGGTGGGCGATCGCCGACCTGGTGCCCGAACTCGCCGACGACCGCACCAGGTTGCACGCCCTGGACACCAGGGGCGCCACCAGTCTGCGCGCCGCCCTCGACCTGACGCTGCGTCACATCCCGGACACCGCAACGCACCTGCTGGCCCTGCTGGCAGTCCACCCGGGCGCCGAGACCGACGTCCCGGCGGCCGCCGCGCTGCTCGGCGCGGGCCCCGCCGAGGCCGGCGACGCGCTCGCGGTGCTCGCCGCGCACCACCTGCTCACCGAGGTCTCGCCGGGCCGCTACCGCCGCTGCGACCTGGTCCGCCTGTACGGCGCCGAACTCCTCGACGGGCGGCCCGCCACCGAGCGGACCGCGGCGACCGCCGCGCTGGCCGACCACTACCTGACGACGGTGGCCCACGGCGCCGCCGTGATCCAGCCCGCCGCCGGGGACTCGCCCCGCGCCGGCCGTCCGCGCTTCCCCTCCGTCCGCTCGATCCTGGACTGGTTCCAGGCCGAGGAGCCCGCCGTCCGCGGCCTGGTCGCCGCCGCCTCCGAGGGCGGCGACCCCGACCGCGCCTGGCGGCTCGCCTACCGCGCGGACGGCCTCTACTACAGCGTCGGCCGCCGCGCCGACCGGCTGGCCTGCCTACGGACCGGGCTCGACGCCGCCGACCGCACCGGCGACCCGGCGGCCGTCGCCGCGATGGAGGCCGTGACCGCCCGCGCCCTGAGCGCCCTGAGAGGCCGGGGCCGGACGGCGGAGGCCCACCGACTGGCCCGCCGCGCGGTCGACCGCACCTCGGGCACCGGGGACACCGTCCGGGTGCAGGCGCTCACCGTGCTGGCCGTGACCACGGCCGCCGCCGGACGGCCGGCCGAGGCGGTCCGGCTGGGTGAGCAGGCGATCGCCCTCGCGGAGGCGCACGGCCACGCCGAGCACGCCCCCTACGCGCTCAGCAACACCGCCGGGCTCTACGGCCTCGCCGGTGAGCCGGTGCGTGCGCTGGAGCGCGCCCGGGAGGCCCGCGCGCTGCTCGCCGAGCACCCGTTAGCGGTCTTCCACCTCTCCGCGATGATCAACGAGGCCCACGCCCTCCAACTGCTCGGCCGCCGGACGGAGGCGGAGGAGGCCTGGCGGCAGACCGCGGAGCGCTGCCGGTCCGCGGGCGCCGTCCATCTGCACGCGGTCGCCGAACGCCACTTCGCCGAGTTCCTGCTGGCAACCGGCCGCGCCCCGGAGGCCGTCGGCACCCTGCACGCCGCCCGCGGGCTGTACGGACGGCTCGGCGACACCACGGCCGTCCGCGAACTGGACGAACGGCTGACCGCGCTATCGGGCTGAGCGACGCCCGGGGTCCGGGTCGCCCGCACCCGCCCCGGGCCCGCCCGACAGATCCGCCGTCAGCAGCGCCACGCCGTCCTCGCCGAAGCGGTGCAGCAGCAGCGCCACCCACTCCACCGCCTGCGCCCGCTCCAACGGCGTCCAGCGCGCCGCCGACGGGTGCTCGTCGACCACCAGCGCCTCGGCGATCGCCCGCAGCCCGTCCGGGACCGCCGTTCGCGGCCCGCGCCGCCCCAGGCCGTCCACGGCCAGCCGCCGGGCGGCCGCGACCACCACCGCCCCGTCGGCCGGCGGCACCGCCCAGCCGCCGCCCGGCAGGTCGTCGCCGTCCCCGCCGCCCCCGCCGCCGTCCCCGCCGTCACCACCGGGCCGCTCGGCGGCGAGCCACCCCGCCACCAGCTCCCGGATGCCCGCCTCGCCCGCCGTTTCCGCCATGGCGGCCAGCTTGCCAGGCCCGCGCCTCGTGGTCATCACCGTCATGGTGACGAGTACGGCTGCCGCCCCGCCCCGCGTTCACCACCGGCCCCGACGGCGGAGGCGCGGACGGGTAGCATCGCCGCATGACCTCGTACTGGCACGTCGTGCTGCCACCGCTGTCCGCCTGACCGGGCGCACACACCGGCACGCCTGATCCCGCGCCCCCCGGTCGGCCCGCAGCGGCCCCGGGGGTCCGTGTCGTGCGCCCGTTCCGAATCCAGTCCGCCCGCCGGAATCCCGGAATTCGACAACGGAAGTCCACGACTGTGCCGAACCGCACCGCCACGCCCGTACCCGCGCCCGCCTCCACGCCCGCACCACGGCGCCCCGGCGCCCTCGCCGGCCCGCTGCCCGTCCTCGCCGCCGCCGTGCTCTGGGGCACCACCGGCACGGCCGGATCGCTCGCCCCCGCCGACGCCCCGGCCGCCGCCATCGGCTGCGCCGGACTGGCCCTCGGCGGGCTGCTGCTCCTGCTGTCCGACCGCACCGCCCGTTCCCTGCCCAGGACGTGCCCGCCCCGCGACCGGCGGCTGCTGCTCCTGGGCGCCCTCGCGGTGGCCGGCTACCCGGTCACCTTCTACCCCGCCGTCGCCCGCACGGGCGTGGCGGTCGCCACCGTGATCGCCCTCGGCAGCGCACCGGTCTTCACCGGCCTTCTGGCCCGGCTCACCGGCGGCCCCCGGCCCACCGCCCGCTGGACGTGCGCCACCTCGACGGCGGTGCTCGGCTGCACCCTGCTGGTGCTCGGCCCGCAACTCGGCGGCGGCGGCACGCCGATGGACCTCTCCGGCGTCCTGCTGGCGGCCCTCGCCGGACTGTCCTACGCGGTGTACTCACTGGTCGGCGGCCGGCTGATCGCCCAGGGCCTCCCGTCCGCCGGGGTGATGGGCGCGATGTTCGGCGCGGGCGCCGTACTGGTCCTGCCCGTCCTGCTGCTCGACGGCGCCCACTGGCTCGCCACCCCGCGCGGCGCACTCGTCGCGCTGCACCTGGGCGTGGTCACCACCTTCCTCGCCTACCGCCTCTTCGGCCGCGGCCTGCGCCACACCTCGGCCCAGACGGCCACCGCCCTGACCCTGGCCGAACCGGCGGTCGCCGCCGTCCTCGGCGTCGCAGCCCTCGACGAACGCCTCCCCGTCCCCTCCTGGACCGGCCTCGCCGTCCTCGCCCTCGCCCTGACCCTCCTCACCGTCCCCCGCCGCCGCTAGCGGAGCGCGGCCGCCCTGTTCCCGTCCCCCGCCGCCGCCCCGCACGCCGTCCAGTGGGCGAGCCGGTCAGTGCTGCCCCCGCCGTAGCGGCCCCTTCTCAACAGCCGGTTGCAGCGAGGTCCGGTCTGCGAACCAGCCGCCCTCCTGTGCGGGAAGGGCGTCGTCCGAGCGCGGAGCGGCAGGCAGGGACGGTACCGTCCTCGGCCTGCCTGGTGTCCTTCCCGACGGGATCGCGGCGACGGCGGCGGCGCCTCAAGCCGGGTGATCGCCCGGCTACCCGGCCGTTCCCCGCAGACGGCGGCGGAAGACGTCCGAGGTGCCGTTGGTGTCGCCCGGCACCAGGTTGCCGTCCTCGGCGGTGAAGAGCACCGTACCGCCGGCGGCGTCGACGTACGGGGTGGAGGACGGGCCGGTGCTCTGCTCGCCGTCGAGGGTGAGGCTGACCCGTTCGATCCGCCCGGTCCGCAGGTCGCGGCGGAACACGTCGGAGGTGTTGTTGGTGTCGCCGGGTACCAGGGTGTCGGCGGTGGAGTCGAAGTAGACCCAGCGGCCGTCGGCCGTCATGACGCCGCCGCCCGAGTCCTTCGTGGTGGCGGTGCCCGGCAGGTCGGCGTTGACCTTGGTGACCCGACCGGTGGCCAGTTCGTGGACGTGGACGTCCATCCGGATGCTGTGGTTGTGGTCGGGCGTCCCGGCGCCGAAGATCGGCAGACTGTAGACCGCGTAGCGGCCGTCCGGGCTGATCCGTGCGTCATGGCCGACTCCGCGAACGGTGCCGGTGCCGTCCGCGCTCGCGCCGGTGATCAGCCCGCTGTCCGCCTTCCACACGAAGAACGGGTAGTAGCGCGGCCCGGTGAGCCCCGGGGTGCCGTCCGGCGCGGCGTCCGGCGAACCGGCGGCGCCCGGGCCGGGGTACCAGGTCCGGGCGGTGAAGCCGATGGCGGAACCGTCCGCGCTGATCGTCGGGTTGGCGGCGTTGCCCCCGGAACCCTGGCCGTCCGGGCCGGTCGTCACCAACCGGGTGGTGCGGGTCCAGCGGTCGGTGACGTAGATGTTGAGCCTGCCGCGGCGCACGCCGGGGACGAGGTCGGTGCGGTCGGAGGCGTAGGCGACGTAGCGTCCGTCCCGGCTGAGGACGGGCTGGTGGGAGTCGCGCAGGCTCTGGTCCTCCCCGCTCGGCACGGCGCCGGCGGTGATCAGCTCGGTGCGCCCGGTCCGGCGGTCGCGGACGTACACGTCGCTGTTGTGCGCCACCTGGCCGGGCACCACCCCGGAGGCGGAGGTGCTGAACGCCACGTACCGGCCGTCGCCGCTGATCGAGGCGTCGGTGGTGGGGAAGTCCAGCGCGGAGCCGTCGTCGGCGACGCTGACCCGCTCGGTGCGGCCGTTGCGAAGGTCCCGGACGTAGACGTCGTCCGACCCGCTGCCGCCCGGCAGGAGGTCGGCCGAGGCCGACGTGAAGAGCGCGGACCGGCCGTCCTCGCTCAGGCCGAGCGCGTACGAGTAGCCGCTGAGCTGCGCGCCCTTGAAGCCCTCGCTGACGCGGGCGGTCTCGCCCTTGGGCGGACGCGCCTGCGCGGCGGGCACCGCGCTGCCGGCCACGGCGGCGGCCGCCAGGACGGCTGCGGTACGGGCGGCCCAGCGCCGGGTACGGGTGGTGGTCATCGATCGTCCTCCCCTGATGACGGTGCCCGGGCCCGCTGCGCCCCCGCCGCCCGGCTGGGGCCGAGCCAAGCGCCCGCCGGCCGGGAGGTCAACGGTCGAACGCGATCCCACCCGGAAATACGACATCGGTCGTACCCGTCCGTCCGCCCCGCCGGCCGGCCGGCCGGCCCGCAACTGCTGGGACGCGGACGGGATCCGCGACGACCTGCCGGCCCGGGCCGGCCGGACGCCTCGGCGCGGAAGGGGGCACCGGGGGCGGTGGCGACACCGGGCGCCCGCCCGCCGCCGGCAGAACCCGTCCCACGCCCCCGCACTCCCCGCTCCCCAGCCGTTGGCCGGCGGCGACGAGGCAGTGCGGCCGGAGCGTCCCCGACGTCCCCTCACTCCTCCCGGGCGACGAGGCGGCGGGCCAGCGCCGGGTCGGGGCGGCCCTCGGCGGTGTGCAGGGCGAGGGCGCGGCGCCAGTGGTCGGCGGCCTCGTCGCGGCGGCCGAGTTCGGCGAGGACGGCGCCGTTGAAGTCGAGGGCGAGCAGGGTGAGGCGGGTGTCGTGGTGCCTCTCGGCGAGGGCGAGGGCCTCGCGCGACGCTCCGAGGGCCTCCTCGACCCGGCCGAGGACGCGGAGGGCCTCGGCGCGACTGAAGCGGAGGGTGCCGTGGAGCGGGTCGCCGGGGTGGTCGCGGAGGAGGTCGAGGGCGCGGTCGGTGTGGGCGAGACCGCGCTCCGCCTCCCCCACCCGGTGCAGGCAGTGGGCGAGGTGGTCCAGGGCGCGGGCGGTCGACGGGCCGTCGCCGTCGGCCTCGCAGGAGGCCACGACCCGCTCCAGCACGGCGATCGCCTCGTAGCCGCGGCCGGACGCGGCGAGGGTGCCGGCGAGCGCGGTGAGGCAGCGGTCGCGGACGGCGGCGTCCTCGGCCTCCGCGGCGTCCGCGACGGCCTGTTCGGCGACCGCCGCGGCCTCGGCGAAGCGCTTGCGGGAGACCAGGGCGAGGCCCAGGTCGGTCCGCAGCCGGAGCCGGGCGGCCCGGTCCCCGAGGCGTTCGGCCGCGGCCAGGCCTTCCCGGGCGAGCTCCTCCCACTCGTCCAGGTGGGCGCCGTCCTGGTAGTGCAGCGGTCCGCAGCCGTGGGCGAGCCGCCAGACCTCGGCGTCGAGGCCGTGCGCGGCACCGGCGCGGGCCAGGGCCGGCAGGGCGGGCCGCACACGGCGGAACCACGCCACGGCGTCCTCCTGGCCCACCGGGCCGCCGGGGCCGCGGGTGCTGTCGGGGCCGCGGGTGCTGTCGAGCCCGTCGGCGACGGAGGCGGCCTCGGCGGTCTCCGCCCACCGGCCGAGCAACCGGCCCAACGCGGCCGCCCGTTCGACCGCCGGGAGGCCGGCGGCGAGTTCGGCCGCGTACCGGCGCACCGGGCCCGGCCGGCCGAGCCGTCCCGGACCGTCCGCCTCCACGAACCGGGCGGCGGCGAGCGCCGCGAGCAGCTCGCGCGCCCGGGAGGCCGGCACGTCGCCGAGCGCGGCGACGTCCCGCTCCTCGATGCCCGCGCCGGGGAGCAGCCCGGTCAGCGCGAGGACCCTCGCGGCCTCGCCGCGCAGCCCCCGCCGCCCGACCCTGAGCGCGGCCGCCACCCCGTCGGCGCCCGCCCGCCGCCCCTCGGCCAGTTCCGCCGCCACCGCCGCGACACTCCCGCCTCCCGTGCCGATCCTGGCACCCACCAGGCCCACCGCGAGCGGCAGTTGGTCGCACAGCCCGACCAGTCGGGCGGCGGCGTCCGGTGCCCTAGCGATCCGCCCGGCCCCGGCCGTGGCGGCGAGCAGTCCGACCGCCTCGGCGGGTGCGAGGGCGCCGAGCGGCAGCGGGACGGCGCCCTGGCGGGCCACCAGCTCGCCGGTGAGCCCGGCACCGCCGGTGACCAGGACCAGCACCCCGGGATGGCCGGGCAGCAACGCCTCGACCTGCTCGGCGGATCCGGCGTCGTCCAGCAGGAGCAGCAACCGGCGCCCGGCGGTCAACGCCTGCAGCAGGGCGGCTCGTTCGGTGTCGCCACCCGGGAGCTCGCCCGCGCCGAGGGCGCGCAGCAGCGCGGCCAGGGCGGCGGAGCGGGTGAGCGGGGCGGTGCCGTCACCGTGAAGGCCGTCACCGTGGAGGCCGTCGCGGTGGAGGCCGTCGCGGTGGAGGCCGTCGCGGTGGAGGCCGCCACCGTGGAGGCGGACGGTGTGGCGGCCGTCGGGGAAGCGGTCGGCGCGGCGGTCCGCCCAGGCGTGGGCGAGGCGGGTCTTGCCGACGCCGGCGGGGCCGGTGAGCAGCAGGGGGCGGCCGGCGGCGGTGGCCACGGCCGCGTCCAGGCGGGCGAGTTCACCGGCGCGGCCGATGAACGATCCCGAACCGCGGGCGGGTTCGCCCTCCGCACCCGATCCCTGCGACGGCCCGGGCCGTTCGAGGCACCGGGCGAGCAGCGCGGCGGCGTTCCTCCGGCGCGGTTCGGCGGCCAGCAGCGCCGTCAACTGGGCCACCACCTCCGCCATTCGGCCGTCAGGGTCGTCACGCCGGGCGAGCGTCTCGGCCGCGAGCCGCTCGACGGCCCGCCAGCGGGCCGCGGTCAGCCGGGGCCCGGCCTCGGCGGCGAGCCGGGCGGAGCCGCACCTGTCGAGGGCGGGCCCGCGCCAGAGGGCGAGCGCGGTGTGCAGCAGACCGGCGGCGTCGGTGACCGCCTCGCCGCGGGCGGCGGCGCAGAGCCGCTCGAAGCGGTGCGCGTCGACGGCGTCCGGGTGGCCGAGCAGGGCGTAGCCGGAGCCCCGGCCGATCAGGTGGAGGCCGTCCGGGTCCTCGGGTATGGAACCGGCCGGGGGCGCGCCCTCGGCGGCGGCCGCGAGCAGTCGGCGCACGGCGGTGACGTGGCCCTGGAGCGCGGAGCGCGCGGCGGCGGGCGGGGCGGCACCCCAGAGCAGGCCGGTCAGCCGCTCGGCCGGGACGGTCCGGCCGAGGTCGAGGGCGAGGGCGGCGAGCAGCGCGCGCCGTTTCGGTCCGGGCTGCGGCAGGGCCCTGCCGTGGTCGTCCTGGAGCTCGAACCGTCCGAGCAGATTGATGCGCACTGCCGCTCCCCACCGCGTTCCGATCAGTCGATCAGGGTGAGAGCATAGGGAATGTCTGGATTGGTCCACACCTTTCCTGGTGAGCGCCCGTTGTCCCGAACTGCACCGCCCCTCCGGCACCATGACGGAACGTCGGACCCGCACGCCAATCGCCGGGCGCCGGCCACGGCATGGCCACCGGCCCGGAGACCGGGGTCAGGAGGTCTCCAGCCCCAGCCCCGTGACACGGAAGAACCCGTGCCCGGCGAGCTGCCGCGACGCGCCGAGGGCGAGGCGGCGGGCGGTGACCCGGCCCGGGCCGAGACCGAAGCCGGAGTCACCGCTGATCCCGCGCGCCGCCAACTCGGCGGTGATCAACGCGGCGACCTCCCCGGCCGTGGCCCGCGTCGGGGTCCTGAACTCGGCCTTGAAGCGGTTGCCCGAGGGCTGCCAGCCGTCCGCCGTCATCGCCGCCGCGACCTCGGCGGGCTCGCCGGGGCGCGGGCCGACCCGCAGCAGTACGCCCTTCCCGGTGCTGTAGGCGACCGAGAGGCCGCCGCTGATCTGCGGCGCGGCGATGGCGAAGGTGACCTTCTCGCCCGGCCGCTGGACCGGCAGTTGCTCGATCCAGGCCGCCAGCAGGCACTCCAGTCCCTCCCGCAGGTGCGGCAGGGTCAGCGCGAGCCGCCCGCCCGGCAGGACGTCCGCGGTGCCGCCGGGCGCCTGGTGGGCGAGGTGAAGCTGCCAGCTGTAGCGCAGCATCGGGAAGTCGCTGGGCCCGTCGGAGCCGGCCGGCCCGCCGTACTCGAAGGCGATGCGCTCGCCCTCCTCCAACTCCGCTGCCGGTTCGGTCTCCAGTCGGATCCGCCGCCCCTCGCAGAGCAGCCGCAGCACCCGGCCGTTCTCGCCCGCCTCGCGCCAGCGGACGTCCGGACCGTCGGGGCCGCCGCCGAACAGGGTGGGCTCGCCGAGGACGGCGCAGACCGCCCGGAAGACCTCGCCGAAGACCTCCCGCCGGTGCTCCGGCGTCAGCGGCAGCTCGTCGAACCGGTGCAGGTCGAGCACGTCGTAGGTGCCCTCCGGGCCGGGGCGCACGAAGGACACCCGGGTGGCGAAGGACGGCGCGAACACTGGGTCCCCGGTGCGGATGTCGGCGTAGCCGTCCCCGAACCCGACCCGCAGTCCGGGGTGTTCGGCGGCGATCCGGCGGACCGTCCCGACCGGCAGGAACCCGCCGGGAGCGTCGTGCAGCGCGGGGACGAACGCGGCCACCACCGCGGGCAGGTCGGGGCGGGCGTGCCGGACCTCGACGACGTGCGGCTGGAGCGCGATCCAGGCCCGGCGGTCGTTGGCCTGGAGGAGCATGGTGCGCCCGGCGGACTGCCAGCGCAGTCCGAAGCCGTCGGCGGCGGTCGGCACGGCGGTCGGCGAGCCGATCCCGCGCAGCGCCTCGGAGAGGGTGCGCAGCGCGGTGCGCCGCTCCTGCTCGGGGGTCGGCAGCCGGAAGTCGAGCAGCGGGACCCAGGCCCGCCGGTAGCGGTCGGCCTTGGGCGCGGTGGCGCCGAGGAAGAGCTCCGCGCCGAGCGGCCAACGGAGATCGGCCTGGAGGCCGACGACCAGCACGTCCTGGAGGTCCCGGCGGATCCTCCAGCCGGGCCGGGCCTCGACCAGCCGCTCGACGTCCGCCCTGGTCCAGCAGCCGTCGAGGTCGTGCAGGGTGCGGACCAGCTCGACGGTGGTGGGCAGGTCGGCGACCCAGGTGACGGCGTTCTCGGCGTTCATGCGGACGATCCTCGCAGCGGCCACTGACAACCACCGTTCAGTGCACCCGGACGTCCTGACCGTCGATCACCAGGACCTGCCCGTCGCGCAGCACGAGGTGCGGGGTGCCGTCGGCGCGGTAGCCGGCGGCGACCCGGCCGAGGGCCGCCGTCCCGGGGTGGTCGGGCGAGTCGACGTGCGGCACCACGGCGTGGTCGAGGACGCCGAGGCCCTTCCGGATGGCGGGCTCGCCGTAGGCGTCGGGGACCACGCCCGGGTCGTCGCAGTGGTCGAGGCCGCGCAGGCTCGGGGCGAGCAGGCAGGCGGCGGCGCTGTACCCGGCGTACACCAGCGCGTCGTGGCGCAGCAGGTCGAGCAGCGCCACGTCCGCGCCGGACCGGGCGAGGGCGTAGCGCAGCATGAACACGTTGCCGCCCCTGAGCCAGACCGCCGGGAAGCGGGCGAGCGCCTGCCCGACCGCGGCGGCGGGGCGGTCGAAGTACTCCCGCAGGTCGAACTCCACGGGCCGCAGCCCGATCCCGCCGAGCGCGTCGAACTCGCGCCGCACACCGGCGAGCCTGGCCGCCTCCGGCTCGGCGTCCATGGCGTTGGCGATCACCGCGACCCCGGCCGGGCCCGGTCCGCCGAGCAGCGCGAGCAGCCGGTCCGGGTGGGCGCCCAGCCGGAACGAGGAGAGGTACAGGCGCATCGGCGGAGGCCCGGACGCTACGACGCTAGGCCCCGACCTCCCCGTCGATCGCCTCCCGCAGGAGGTCGGCGTGCCCGTTGTGCCGCGCGTACTCGTGGATCAGGTGCAGCATCACCGTCCGCAGTGACACCTCCGCCTTCCAGCGCGGCTGGTACCCGGTGACGTCGAGCGACCGTGCCTCCCGCTCGATCCGCCGGGCGTGCGCCACCTCCGCCTCCCAGGCCTCGAACGCCTCGGCCCGGTCCGCGCCGGCCGCGTCGTACGCGGCCTGGTAGTCGCCCTCCGGCGACCAGAGCAGCGGCACGTCCTCCCCGTCGATCACCCGCCGGAACCAGGTCCGCTCGACCTCCGCCATGTGGCGCACCAGGCCGAGCAGCGTCAGCGTCGAGGGCGGGCTGGAGCGCAGCCGCAGCTGTTCGTCCGTCAGTCCGGCGCACTTCAGCGCCAGCGTCCCCCGGTGGAAGTCCAGGTACGCCCGCAGCGTCTCCCGCTCACCACCGGTCAGCGGCGGGGCGACCCGCCCGTCCCCCGTGTCCATCCCCATGACGCTCCCCGTCTCGCCGTCTCGCCGTCTCAGCGCGTCCCCGTGCGCCTGTGCACAGGCGTCCCCGTGCCCGAACGGCCGGGGCGCCCAGTCTCGCAGCCCGGACGGCCGTCGCGCCGGTCATTTTCCCCCCGCCCGCCGGCGTGCCCCCGCACCGGTGTCGCCGGTACGTTCCACGCCGCGTACGGCGGTAGGGTGCGGGGCGACGGAGCTGAAGTCACCGCAGTAAGCAAGCTCATCATCCCGTATCACTCACAACCCGATTGGCCTGCGCGTTGTCGCGCGAAACCACTTCCTTCGGGTAGTTCCGTCCCAGGCATGTTTGGGTACGTACAGCGGCGCGCGCCCGCGGGAGCCCCCGGAGCACCGGTCCTCCCGCCCGTCGCCGCCCCATCGGCCGCCGCCACTACACACGAGGAGCCCGAGCGAGCCATGAGCCAGGACCGCATCCCCGGACCGGTACGCCAGACCTACGGCGCCGACGATCTGTCACGGGCCGCCAGCTTCGGCGGCGGATTCATCAACTTCGGTGACTGGAGCGGCATCCGCACCACCGCGCCCACCGTCGAGGACCGGGTGCGCAGCCAGGAGGACCTCTACCGCCGGGTGCTGCGCGCCTTCCCCGGGCCGCGGGAGTCGCTGCGGCTGGGCGAGGTGGGCTGCGGGCGCGGGCTCGGTGCGGCGCTCGCGCTCTGCGAGTTCCGCTTCGCGGCGGTGACGGGCGTCGACATCCACCCGGACCAGATCGAGCGCGCCCGCGCCGTCAACGCCAAGGCGCTGGCGACCTTCCCGGACCGGCTGGCCTACTCGCTGGGCTCGGCGGACGATCTGCCGTTCGCGGACGCCTCGTTGGACGGCCTGTACTCGGTCGAGGCGGCGCAGCACTTCCGCGAGCTGACCGGGTTCGCTCGCGAGTCGGCCCGGGTGCTGCGGCCGGGCGGACGGCTGGTGGTCACCACCTTCTTCAGCGCCGCCGGGCCGGACGTCGCCGAGCGGCTGAGCATCCTGCTCGGCAGCTTCGCCAACGGCCTGGACGTCGCCCACCCGCTGGACGGGTTCACCGCCGACCTGGCGGCCGCCGGCTTCGCCGACGTCGCCACCGAGTCGATCGGCGCGGACGTGTGGCCGGGGCTGGACCGCTACCTGGAGGGCACCGTCCCGCCCGGCCACTGGACCCGCAACTTCCTCCACACCTGGCGCGACGGCCTGCTGGACTACCACCTGGTGACCGCCACCCGCCGCTGACCGGGGCGGCGGCGACGGCCGACCGGCACCCGGGGCGATCCCCGCACACCACCGGGGATCGCCCCGCCGCCCCGGGCCCGTCGCCCGAGCCCCGCTGCCCCGGGCCCCGCCGGTCAGCCCTGGTGGACCAGCAGCGCCGTCCGCACGGCCGATTCGAGCGCGCCCTCGACCCAGGCCGGCTTGGTGGAGGTGTGGTCCCCCGCGAAGTGCAGCGGCCCCTCCGAGCCCGGGATGTCCGGGAACAGCTCGGTGTGCTGCCCGGGCAGCAGCACCGAGGCCTCACCGTAGGCGTAGTGGTCGCGCATCCAGGACTGCGTCCTGGCCTTGGTGGTGAAGAACACCTCGCAGCGCCGGCCGAAGATCGCCTGCACTCCGGCGAGCGCCCGCAGGTAGCGCTCCTCGTCGGCGTACGAGTCCCACTTGAGCGCGTCGTCGGCCCAGCTGTAGGAGGCGAGCACCACGCCGCCGTCGCTGCCCTCCATCGGGTGGGCGTGCTCGAAGTAGACGAACCGGTTGGCGTTGTCGCTCACCGAGCCGCCGCCGCGCACATGGCTGGCCTCCGGGTCGGCCCCGAGGGGGCGGAAGTCCGCGAAACACTTCCTGAGGTCCTCCGGGACGCTCACCCCGAGCTGCCCCACCGAGGCGTGCGCGCCCAGGTACCGGCCGTCGTCGACCCGGCCCGTCCGGTACCGCTCGTAGAGCCCGGCCTCGATGCTGTCCAGCGAGGCCTTCCACTCCTCCTCGGTGAACTCCCACCAGCGGCGGGAGAACTCCAGCAGCACCTTGGTCGCGGCGTCGTAGTGCACTTCGGTGATCGCGCGCCGCTTGCCGTAGGAGAGCGGCGGTTCGAAGGCCACGTGCCGCAGCCCGGCGAACGGGACGGTGATGATCGCCTCGTCGCCCTCGAAGACCTCGGTGATCCCGCCCCTGCCGCTCTGGCACTCCTCGGAGACGGTGTGCACCCGGACCTTGGCGCCGTCCCGGTCGATGCGCACCGCCCGCCGGTCGAACCGCACCTTGCCCTTCACGGACGCGTAGAGGGCGTCGACCAGCCGGGCGGTGCCGCCCTTGATCTCCCAGAACTTGGTCTTCGGGTCGATCAGCGCGGCGGACAGGAAGCTGTGCACGAAGGAGAGGTGCAGCCGGGAGGTCACGTTCTGGATGGTGCCGATGAGGTCGATGGTCCTGATGTCCAGCCCAGCCTCCTCGGTGAGGTACCGGTACATCGACCAGTGGCCGTACCGCCGCAGGACGGTGGCCCAGCCCTCGACCAGGGCCGCGCCCTCCTTCCCGCGCACCAGCGCCATCGCCGGTTCGAGCGCCTCGGTGTAGATGGTGGCGGCGGGCCGGGCGAGGTCGGGGCCGGTGACGCCGAAGCTGCCGTTGACCTCCCTCGGGTCCGCCTCGTAGTCGGCCCGGCGCGCGTGCAGGCCGTTGACGTGGATCCAGGTGCGGTTGGCCCGCTTCGACGGGTTCTCCACCTCCACGTCCACCAGCAGGAACTCCTGGCGCGGCAGGTCGTACTTGTCGAGCAGCGCCATGACCAGCGGGTGGCTCTCCGGCAGCCGCATCGCGCCGCCCTCGGCGTACTGCTTGGGGTCGGCGAACGGCTGCTGGCCGTTCTCGTGGCCGCCGCTGCGGAAGGTCTTGATCCGGCCGCCGACCCGGTTGCCGTTGGCCTCGATGACGACGACGTCGTGGCCGGCCCGGTTGAGCAGGTCGGCGGCGAGCAGCCCGGCCGGGCCGGCGCCGACGACCAGGACGCGCTTGGTCGCCCGGGCCCGCCCGGTCGGCAGGCCGTCACGGACGATCTTCAGGTAGCCGGGGACGAGTGGCCGGTCGTGCTCGTCGTAGACGGCGATCGCGCGGGCCACCGTGGTGAAGGCCTGCTCGTCGGTGCCCGGCGGAACGGCGGCCGGGGCGAGCCCGGGTGCGACGGCGGGGGCAACGGCCGGGGCGAGTGCGGTCGCGGGCGCGGCGGAGGCGGCGGTGAGCCCGGCGGCGAGCACCGAGGCGCCGGTCATCGTGACGACGGACCGCCGCGAGGGCCCGACGGCCGGCGCCCCGCCCCCGGCGGCGGTGGTCGTGGTCGTCGTGGCGGGAACGCTCACATCTTGAGTGGTCATGGCGCACCACTCTTGGCACACACACGACGCGACGGAACCGACATCACCCGGACGAGAACATCAACCACTCGATCGGATTCGGACTCCCCTGTCGCATTGACGCCAAGCCGAACCCCGCCCGCCCGAACGGCCCGCGCACGCGATGGTCCCCGGCCCGCTGGGCAGACACATCGTGGACGGCATCACCCCCGACGCTCCTGGAGGACCCGTGCCCACGCCCGACCCCGACCCCGCCACCGACACTCCCACCGCGCTGCGCTTCCCGCCCGGCTTCCACTGGGGCGCCGCCACCTCCGCCTACCAGGTCGAGGGCGCCGCCACCGAGGACGGCCGCACCCCGTCGATCTGGGACACCTTCTGTCGAACGCCCGGCAAGGTCCACCGCGGCGACACCGGCGACGTGGCGGTGGACCACTACCACCGCTTCCGCGAGGACGTCCGGCTGATGGCCGGACTCGGCCTCACCGCCTACCGGTTCTCGATCGCCTGGCCGAGGGTCCGGCCCACCGGCCGCGGCCCCGCCTCCCGGCGCGGCCTGGACTTCTACCGCCGCCTGGCCGACGACCTGCTCGCCGCCGGCATCACCCCCGTCGCCACGCTCTACCACTGGGACCTCCCCCAGGAGCTGGAGGACGCCGGCGGCTGGCCCGAACGCCGCACCGCCGAGCACTTCGCCGCCTACGCGGCCCTCGCCGGCGAGGCGCTCGGCGACCGCGTCACGGAGTGGACCACCCTCAACGAGCCCTGGTGCAGCGCCTTCCTCGGCTACGGCTCGGGCGTGCACGCCCCCGGCCGCACCGACCCGGTGGCCGCCCTGCGCGCCGCCCACCACCTCAACCTCGGCCACGGCCTGGCCGTGTCGGCACTGCGCTCCGTACTGCCCGCCGACGCCCGGGTGTCGGTGTCGCTCAACCTGCACGCGCTGCGCCCGCTCACCCCGTCGGCCGCCGACAGGGACGCCGTGCGCCGGATCGACGCGGTCGGCAACCGGGTCTTCCTCGGCCCGATGCTGGACGGCGGCTACCCCCGGGACCTGCTCGCGGACACCGCGCACCTCACCGACTGGTCCTTCGTCCGCCCGGGGGACCCGGCCGCGATCCGCCAACGCCTGGACTGGCTGGGCGTCAACTACTACACCCCCACCGTGGTCTCCACCGCGCCCGAGGGCACCGACCCCGTCCGCGTCGACGGCCACGGTGCGAGCAGCGCCTCCCCCTGGCCGGGCGCCGACCGGGTCGGCTTCCACCGGGCCCCGGGCGGGCGCACCGCGATGGGCTGGGCCGTCGACCCGTCCGGACTGCACGAGCTGCTCACCGCGCTGGCCCGCAGCCACCCGGAGCTCCCGCTGGTGGTCACCGAGAACGGCGCGGCCTACCCGGACGCGCCGGGCCCGGACGGCGCCGTAGACGACCCCGACCGCGCCGCCTTCGTGCACGCGCACCTCGCGGCCGTGCACCGGGCGATCGCCGACGGCGCCGATGTGCGCGGCTACTTCCTCTGGTCGCTGCTGGACAACTTCGAGTGGGCGTACGGCTACGCCAAGCGCTTCGGCCTGGTCCACGTCGACCACCGCACCCTGGCCCGCACCCCGAAGTCCAGCGCCCGCTGGTACGCCGGAGTCGCCCGGACCGGCGTCCTCCACCCGCCGGGTGCCGCCTAGGCCCTCTCGCCGGCCGACCGGGGTCTCGACGGTTGTCGGGGCGGTGCAGCAGACTCTGCGGGACGGCTCCCACCGCGCCCACCAGCACCACCCGCATCCCCCATCGAGTACGCACGAGCGCATCGGAGAACCCTCACGGTGACCACAAGCCGACAACTGGACCTCCCCTTCGCCGACGGCCGCTCCGGCAGCGGTCCCGCCACCTGGGGCCAGCGGGCCATCTGGGACGTCGTCAACCGCGCCGCCCCGGCCGACCGCCCCCGCTTCAACATCGCCACCGCGACCCCGCTCGACCCGGGAGTACCGCTGACGGCCGTCCTGGAGGCCCTCGGGCACCTGCTCCACCTGCACGACTCGCTGCACACCCGGCTGCTGCCCGAACCGGACGGCACCGGGCTGTGCCAGAGCGTCGACCCGGACGGCCTGCTGACGGTGCACGTCCGCGACTGCGCGGCGGACGCCGGTCCGGAGGAACTCGCCGCCGTCGGCGGCGCGTTGCACGAGGAGCTGGCCGGGCTGCCGTTCGACTGCGCCACCGAGTGGCCGATCCGGACCGGCCTGGTGGTCGCCGACGGCCTGGTGCGGCACATCTCGCTGGTGCTGTCCCACACGGCGGTGGACGGCACCGGCATGGGCCTGCTGGTCCGCGACCTCTCCGAACTCTCCCTGGGCGCCGGCCCGGACGCGATCCGGGCCGCCCGCTCGCCCCGGCAGCCGCTGGAGGAGGCCGCGTTCCAGACCTCGGAGCGCGGCCTGAAGCGCGACGCCAACGCCCGCGCGCACAACCTGCGCAAGCTGCGCGCCGCCCCGGCCCGGCTCTTCCCGCCGAACGAGCCCGACGCCGGCACCGACGCCGGCACCTCCGAGCGGTTCCCGAACGCCGTACTCACCTCGCCCGCGCTGCTGCGCGCGGTCGACACGGTCGCCGCCGCGCACCGCACCGGCTCCTCCGCCGTCCTGCTCGCGGCCGCCGCCGCGATGACGGCCCGGCTGGCCGGCCGCTCGGACGCGGTGCTCCAGGTCGTGGTCAACAACCGCTTCCTGTCCGGCCTGACCGACGCCGTCAGCGTGGTCGCCGGCGACGCCCTGCTCCATCTCCAGGACGCCGACGGCGACTTCGGCGCGGCGGTGCGCCGCACCCACGCCGCGTCGATCGCCGCCTACCGGCACGCCTACTTCGACCGGCGCCTGCTGGACGCCGAGGTCGAGCGCCTGACCGCCGAGCGGGTGCCGCTCGCCGACCGCTCCTGCGTCTTCAACGACACCCGCGAGCTGCTCCCGAGCGGCCTGGCCGCACCGGCCGGACCGGACGCGCCCGCCGGGGGCGAGGACGGGCGGACCACCCTCGTCTGGCCCGTCGACTTCGACCCGCGCCCGGGCCTGACCTACGCCCTGGACGCGCTGCGCACCCCCGCCGCTCTGCAACTCGCGATGACCGCCGACCCGGCGGTGCTCCCCCGGCCCGCCATGGAACGTTTCCTCTTCGGCATCGAGGAGTTGGTGCTCACCGAGGAAGGCGCCCTGAAGGCCTGACCGCGCCGGGGCCCGCCCGTCCGCTCACGTCCGGACGGCCGGGCCCCGGCATCGGCATCGGCACCGGCGAACCTGCTACCGCTGCCCGTGCTCGTGCTCGTGCACCGTGTTGGTCTCCTGGATCTTCTTCCAGGACTTCGGCTCCGGCCGCGCCCCCGGAGCGCCGCCCGGCGCGAGGCCCGCCGAGCCCGCCGGGGCCGACGCCGAGGCCGCGACGGCCGGGGCGCCCCCGATGCCCGAAGTGCCCGCCGCCGGCTTCCCCGGCGTGTACAGCCAGGTGTTGAACAGCTCGCCCAGCGGCTTGCCGGAGACCCGCTCGGCGTACGCCTGGAACTGCTGGATGGTGGCGTTGCCGTACTTGCGCTCGCTCTGCCAGCCCTTGAGGATCGCGAAGAGCTTCTCGTCACCGACGGTGTTGCGCAGCGCCTGGATGGCGATCGCGCCCCGGTCGTAGACGGCGCCGGCGAACAGCCGGTCGGCGCCCGGGTCGCCCGGCCTGACCGTCCAGAACGGGTCGCCGGCCGGGTAGAGGTCGTAGATGAAGTCGGCCAGCTCCTGGCCGGTGCCCTCGTTCTCGTGCTCCGACCAGAGCCACTGCGAGTAGCGGGCGAACCCCTCGTTGAGCCAGATCTCGCTCCAGCGCTGCACGGAGACGCTGTCGCCGAACCACTGGTGGGCCAGCTCGTGCACCACGACGGAGGTGTTGGAGCCCCGGGCGAACTGGGCGGGGCTGTAGAAGATCTGGTTCTGGGTCTCCAGCGCGTACCCGGTGGGCACGTTGGGCACGTAGCCGCCGACCGAGTCGAACGGGTAGGGCCCGAAGACGCCGCTCAGCCAGTCGGTCAGCTCGCCGGTGCGCTCGACGCTGGCCCGCGCGGCACCGGCGTTGACGCCGAGGTCGGGGCTGTAGGCGGTGATGACGGGCAGCCCGCCGGGGGTGGTGTCCTGGCGGATGTCGAACTTTCCGACCGCCAGCGTGGCCAGGTAGGTGGCCTGCGGCTTGGCCTGCCGGTAGTTGTAGCGGGTCCAGCCCGGGCGCTGACTGGTGGTCAGCGTGCCGTTGCTGATCGCCTGGGTGCCGTTGGGCACCAGCACCGAGACGTCGAAGGTGGCCTTGTCGGTGGGGTGGTCGTTGCTCGGGTACCACCAGGCGGCGCCCTCGGGCTCGTTGGCGACCACGCCCCCGTCGGGGGTGCGGATCCAGGCGGAGTAGCCGCCGCGCTCGACCTCACCGGGCTTGTCGGCGTAGCGGACGACGACGGTGACCGCGCTGCCCCTGGCGATCGTCCGGGCGGGGGTGATCTCCAGCTCCTGCTCGCCGGAGGTGGCGAAGCGGGCGGGCCGGCCGTTGACCAGCACCTCCTTGACCTGGAGCACGAAGTCGAGGTTGAAGCGGGTGAGGTCCTGGGTGGCGGTGGCCAGGATGGTGGTGGTGCCCTCCAGTTCGTCGGTGGCGGGCTGGTACTTCAACCGGATGTCGTAGTGCGAGACGTCGTATCCGCCGTTGCCGGCGTACGGGAAGTAGGGGTCGCCGATGCCTGCGGCGCCAGGTCCTGCCTGGGCGGCCGAGGCGGGGACGGACAGGAGCAGGGCGAGCGCGCCGGCGGCGGCGGAGACGATCAGCCTCTTTCGCACGGGGGTCCTCCACAGGGTCACTGGGACAACGGGTCGGATCGATCCTTGTCCCAACGACCCCTGGCCTACGCCTGAACAATGAGATGTTCATCAGAAGATACAGGCCGACATCGCGCCGCCTCGGACCGGTGACGGCACGTCATGAACTCGCATCGGGTCCCTCATTCACCGTATGGCCGCGCCTTCGCACCGCACGGCTACGACCCCAGCGCCACCGGCGCCCGGACCAGCGAACCGTACTCGGTCCACGAGCCGTCGTAGTTCTTCACGTGCGGGTACCCGAGCAGCTCGGTCAGCGCGAACCAGGTGTGCGCCGAGCGCTCCCCGATCCGGCAGTAGGCGATCACCTCGCGCTCCGGCTCGACGCCCTGCCCGCCGTACAGCGCCCGCAGCTCCTCCGCCGAGCGGAAGGTGCCGTCCTCGTTGGACGCCCGCGACCAGGGGATGTTGACCGCGCCGGGGATGTGTCCGGGCACCTGCGCCTGCTCCTGCGGCAGGTGCGGCGGGGCCAGCGCCTCGCCCCGGTACTCGGCGGGCGAGCGGACGTCCACCAGCACCGCGTCCGACCCCGGCTTGGCGAACACCTCCGCCTTGGCCAGCACCTCGTCGCGCAGCGCCCGCACCTCGGGGTGCTCGGGGCCGGTCAGCCGGAAGGGGCTGTGCTGGTAGTCCATGACCTCCTCGGTCAGCTCGCGCCCCTCCAGCTCCCACTTCTTGCGCCCGCCGTCCAGCAGCCGCACCGGGCCGAAGCCGCGCAGCCGCAGCAGCCAGTAGGCGTAGGCGGCGAACCAGTTGTCGTTGCCGCCGTACAGCACCACGGTGGTGTCGTCCTCGACCCCGGCGGCGCGCAGCAGGTGCTCGACGCCCGCGCGGTCCGCGTAGTCGCGGCCGACCGGGCTGTGCAGGTCGGCGGCCCAGTTCCAGCCGACCGCGCCGGGCAGGTGGCCCCGGGCGTAGGCCTCGGTGTCCTCGTCCACCTCGACGACCCGGAGCGTGCCGTCGTCCAGGTGGTGGGCCAGCCACTCCGTGCCGACCAGCGCCTCGGGGTGTGCGTAGCCGTTGCCGGTCATCGCCGCCCTCCCTTCACACGGGGACCCTTCGAACCTACGTCCGCACCCCCCGCCCCGGCCACCCGGTGCGCCCCGCGGGAGCCGTCACGCCGCCGTGGACAGCCGGGCCACGTAGTACTGGTTGAGCGGGTCGCCCTCGATCCGCTCGACCTCCACGGAGCCGAAACCCGCCTCGGCCAGCATCCGGCGGGCGGTCTGCTCGCCCCAGACGGTGCCGAGCCCGGCGCCGCCCTCGCCGAGCGAGACCGTCATGCAGTAGAAGGTCGAGAAGGTGTACAGCGCCGGGGCCAGCGGGTGGCCGATGTTCTCCTCCAGCCGGCTGCTGGCCGCGATGTCGCCCATCAGGAAGACCCCGCCGGGCCGCAGCACCGCCGCCACGGCCCGCAGCGCGCGGTCCGGGCGGGCCAGGTCGTGGATCACGTCGAAGGCGGTGACCAGGTCGTAGGCGCCGGTGAGGTCGGCCGAGTCGGCGAGCTCGAAGCGGGCGTTGTCCAGGCCGTGCGCGGCGGCCTCCGCCTTGGCCGCGCCGATGCCCTGCTCGGAGATGTCCACGCCGGTGAAGCGGCTGGCCGGGAAGGCCCTGGCCAGCACGTTGACGGCGTGGCCCTGCCCGGTGCCGATGTCGACCGCGTCGATGCCCTCGCGCAGCCGTTCGGCGAGCCCCGGCACCAGCGGCACCACGGCGTCCACCAGCGCCAGGTCGTACAGCGCGGCGGTCTCCTCGCCCTGGAGCGCCTGGAACCGCGGGTAGGCGGAGTACGGCAGCCCGCCGCCCTTGCGGAACGCCTCGACGATCCGCTCCTCCACCTCGCCCATCAGGGACAGGTACGGCATCATCCCGGCCAGGTTGTCCGGCCCGGCGTCCCGGGTCAGTGACGCCGCGTGCTCGGGCGGCAGCCGGTAGCTGCGCCGCTCCGGCTCGTACTCGACGAACCCGCCGACCACCATGGCGCCCAGCCACTCGCGGACGTAGCGTTCGTCCAGCCCGGCGGCGCGGGCGACCTCCTCGCTGGTCGACGGCGCGAGGCCGGCCATGGTGTCGAAGAGGCCGGTCCGGTGGCCGACGCTGGTCATCAGTCCCAGGCAGGCGTCGTTGAGCACCTGCACCACGCGACCCGCGAACTCCTCCTGTTCCGCCGGGTCCGGTTCCCGTTCGGACATGGTTCCTCCTGCCCCGTCTCGGGACCTTCGCGAACCCTCCCCTCGTCACGCTACGCCGTCACCGGGCGATCCCCCACCCCGATCCGCGCTCCTACCGCGCGGGCCAGGGCACCTCCTGGCGCTTCTCGTAGCGGTAGCCGGCGGCCTCCCAGCGCGCGCCCTCCTCGGCGAGGCGGCTCTTGAACCGCTCCCAGGAGTGGCTCGCCTTGGACGACCAGCCCAGTTCGGCGAGCGCGGGCAGCCGGGGCAGCAGCATGAGGTCGAGTTCCTCCGGGGTGTCCAGGGTCTCCGTCCACAGCGGCGCCTCGACGCCGAGCACGGAGCCGGCGGGCAGCGGCAGCAGGGTGTCCGGGTCCCAGGAGTAGGCGGTCCAGACGTCGATGGTGCCGGCCCAGACCAGCCCGAGCGGGTAGCCGCGCTCGTACTTCATGTCCAGGTAGGTGCGGCCGGAGGGGGACATGATCACCTTGGCGCCGCGGTCGGCGGCCTCGATCAGCTCAGCGTCCCGCCCGGACCGGCCGTCCCAGAACTGGAGCACCCCGACCCCGCCCGGCGCGGTCTGGTTCCAGCCGACCGGGGTCTTCCCGGCGGCGACCACCTGGGCGCTCACCCGCTTCACGAACTCCGCGTACTCGGCCGGGGAGATGTTCTTCACCTCGTCGCCGCCGATGTGCAGGTACGGCCCCGGGGTGATCCGGGCCAGCTCGGTGATCACGTCCTGGGTGAAGGAGAAGACGGCGTCACCGGTCGGGCAGAGCGTGGAGAAGCCGACCTCGATCCCGGTGTACGGCCAGGGGCGGGCGCTCTTGGTGCAGTCCAGCTCGGGGTAGGAGGCGAGGATCGCGTTGCTGTGGCCGGGCAGGTCGATCTCGGGGACGACCGTCAGGTACCGCTGCTGCGCGTAGCGGACGATCTCCTGGTAGTCGGCGGCGGTGTAGAACCCGCCGGGGGTGCCGTCGACCTCGCTGACCGCGCCGACCGTGGTCAGCGCGGGCCGGGACGGGACCTCGATCCGCCAGCCCTGGTCGTCGCTCAGGTGCAGGTGGAGGTGGTTGAGCTTGTAGAGGGCGAGGCGGTCGATGAACCCCTTGACCTCGTCGGGGGTGAAGAAGTGGCGGGCGACGTCGAGCATCGCGCCCCGGTAGCCGTAGCGCGGGCGGTCCTCGACGGTGACCGGCGCGACCGTCCACTCCGGGCCGCCGGTGACCGGGCGCGGGCTCTCGATCTGCGGGGGCAGCAGCTGACGCAGCGTCTGGGTGCCCCGGAAGAGGCCCTCGGGAGTGCGGGCGGTGATCCGCACGCCGGTGGCGTCGGCGGCGAGCCGGTAGCCCTCGGTGCCGGTCTCCTCGGGGAGCGCGGGGTCGAGCAGCAGGCTGATGCCGTCGCCGCCGGCCGCCGCGGAGGCGTCGGCCGCCACCGGGAGCGGCAGTCCGGTCGGACGGCGCAGCACCTCGGCGAGCTGCTCGGCGACCCGCCGGACCTCGCCGGCCTGCCGTTCGACGGCCTCGTTCCCGGCGACGGTCCGCAGCACGGTTCGCTCGCTCAGCCGGTAGCCGGGGCCGGAGCCGGCGGTGACCGAGAGCGGCACCGGGACGATCCGGTCGGCGGTGCGCGGGCCCGCGGGAACGGCGGCGGCCCCGCCCGGCCCGCCCTGGTCGGTGTCCTCACCGCCGATCGCCTGCCGGACCCCGAAGCCGACGGCGGCGAGCAACAGGACGACGGCGAGGACCAGCACTCTGCGGGTCCGGGCGGAGAGCCCGGCTGTTCGAATCGGCACGGCCGCTCCCGGTGTCGTCAGGCACTCCACCGGCCGCTGTTCACGGCCGGTTCACCGGAATGGTCTCAACCAATTGTCGTCTTGTCCCGCGGTTCGTACGAATTCGCTTCGCAGGACGGCGGCGACGCGCCGACGCACCGGAGCACCGGGGCGCCGACGCACCGGAGGGGTCAGGAGAAGACCACCGAGCGGACCAGCAGCCGGTCCCCGGCGCGCCCGCCGGGCCGCAGCGGGTAGGAGGTGTCGCCCGCGCAGCCGGAGTCGAGGAAGACGGTGGCGGTCGAACGGGTCCGGTTGGACGGCGCGAACGCGGGCTCCGCGTCGGTGGCCTCCGGCAGGTCGATGCAGGTCCCGCTCTCCGGGTCGATCAGCGCGCCCGTGAAGTCGGCGCCGTACTTGTAGCGGAATTCGCCGCCGGCGGCATTGGCGGAGACCGGGACGGCGAGGACGAGCGCGATGGCACTGGTGGCGGCGAGCAGGGCGTTGCGCAGACGCATGACGGGTGGCCCTTTCAGGCGGTACACGGCGGTACCTGGGGAATTGGTGCGAGATCACCCTAGAGGCCCAAAAAGCAGGGAAACGATTCTGCTTATCCATCCTTTCGGGTGGTTTAAACGTGTTTCCCGCGACTTATCCGTTCACGCGTCTGCAATCCCGGCGGGGTTCATCCCGGCGGGGCGGTGAAGTAGTAGCCGGAGTCGATCAGCACCGGCAGATAGGCCTTCAGCGCCGCCACCGTCTGGGAGCGGTCCCCGCCGCCGTCGTGGTTGAGCACGATCGCCCCGGGGCGGACGTCCTTGAGGATCCGGTCGGTGATCACGCCCGTCCCGGGGCGGGCCCAGTCCCGGGGGTCGACCGACCAGGCCATCGGCCGCATGCCGAGTTCGGCGCTGACCCGCAGGGCCGTCGAGGACCAGTCGCCGCCCGGCGCCCGGAACCAGGTCGGCACCTTGCCGGTGGTCCGGTGCAGCAGGTCGGAGGTGCGCTCCAGCTCGTCGCGGACCTTGCCCTCGGACAGGCTCCGCAGATCGGGGTGGGTCCAGGTGTGGTTGGCGATGTGGTGGCCGCGGGCGGCGATCTCGCGGACCAGGCCGGCGTGCTCGACGGCGTTCTCGCCGATCAGGAAGAAGGTGGCCCGGATGCCGTACTGCTCCAGGAGCGCCAGGACGGTCGGGGTGTGCCGGGGGTCCGGGCCGTCGTCGATGGTGAGCGCCACCACCCGGCGCTCGGCGTTGAGCTCGTACACCGGGCGCCCCTCGCCGGCCGCCGGTGCCCGCGCGGGCGTCGGCGCGGCCGGGGCGGGGGCCGTGGGCGCGGCGGCCGCGGGGGTGGGCGCCACCGAGGGC
>NZ_JBHVER010000020.1:0-68881 GCF_042802195.1 Kitasatospora sp. NPDC057500
GGCCTCCTCCGTCCGGTGGGACGGGGGAGGCCGGGGCCGGGGTCGCCGGGTGGTGCCCGGGGTCAGCCGGGGCCGGCCGGGGTCAGCCGGGGCGGACCGGGGTCCGGTCGGGGGTGCGGCGCTGGGCCGGGACCACGGCGACGGCCGGGCGCAGCGGGCGCAGGGCGAGGACGGCGCGGGCGATGGCGTCGGAGTCGCCCAGGGTCACCGAGTTGACGCCCGGGCGGATGCCGGCCGCGGTGACCCAGTGCACCGCCTCGGTGGGGACGCCGTAGGCGAAGCGGCGCGGGTGCGCCTGCCCCGAGGCGTCCAGCAGCCGGTACGGGCGCTCGGTGACGGCCAGTCCGCCCGTCTCGTACCCGCGCCCGGCGGTGTCGGGAATCCGGTAGGCGCCGGCCTGGCCGTCGTCCAGCAGGCCGCGCAGCAGCCGGTCGCCGGTGCGCCGCAGGTCGGGCTCGGGCAGTCGGGCCTCGACCAGGACTCCGGCGCGCAGCGGCGGTGCGTCGATCGCGGGCGAGTGGGCGGTGAAGGCGGGCCGGGTGCCGCGCGGGTCGAGGTCGATCCGGACGTCCGGGCCGAGCAGGTCGACCACCCCGGCCTCGATCAGGGCGCGCAGTTCGTCGATCCGGGAGGCGGGCGGGCCGATGGACAGGAAGGCGTTCAGCGGGGTGTACCAGGACTCCAGGTCGTCGCGGTAGGAGGAGCCCTCGATGCCGCCGTGGTCGACCGCCAGCCGGATCTCGTTGCGCAGGTCGCGCAGCACGTCCAGGGCGGCCTTGAGCGGGCCGCTGAGGTTGCCCGCCCGGGCGTCGTGCGCGTCGCGTTCCAGGCGCTCGACGATCCAGGCGCGGTGCTCGGCGCGGGAGGCGAAGCGCCGGCCGGTGTAGGGGTGGGCGAGGGTGTGCCAGTCCCAGCGCTGCTCGGCGCGGACGCCGAAGCGGTCGAGGATGCCCGTCGTGCGGCCGGGGGCGGCGGTCAGGTACTCCTCGGCGAGCTCCTCGCCCTCCTCCGGGCGGCCGGCGGCGGCCAGCAGGGTGCGGTAGTAGACGGCCTCCACCTCGCGGGAGACCAGCGGCCACAGGTCGCGGGTGAAGCGCACCGGTTCGCCGGCGGCGGCCTGCCGGCGCAGCCGGGCGGTGTACTCCTCAGTGAGCAGCCGGGGGTGGTAGCGGCCGTGCGCGCCCTTCTCGTTCTCGCCGCGCGCGTGGTACGGGACGCCGCGCCGGGAGCCGGCCAGGATCAGCGGCTCCTCGCCGGAGGGGTGGTAGACGAGCCTGCCGCCCTGGTTGGCGAAGCGCCCGCCGCGGCCCCGGGTGAGCAGGGCGAGGTGGTCGAAGAAGTTGAGGCCGAGGCCGCGGACCAGCACCGGGCGGCCGGGAAGCAGGGCGGCGAGGTCGAGGTCGGCGGGGTTGGCGGGCGGCAGGTGGACCAGGCCGTGCGCGGTGGCGGCCCGGGTCAGGGTGCGTTCGGCGCTGGTCGGTCCGGTCGCCAGGTGGCCGAGTGCGAGCACCACCGCGTCCAGGTCGGCGATCCGGCGGCCGTTGGCGAGGACGAGTACCTGGGCGGCGCCGGGCAGCGGGTCGGCGTCGGTCAGCCGGACGGCGCGGGTGCGGTGCTCGACGATCCGGCAGTGCGCCGGGGCGGTGGCGCGCACCCGGCGGTGGACGTCGCGCAGGTAGCGGCCGTAGAAGGCGCGGGTCGGGTAGGTGTCGGGGGTGAGCGCGCGGGCCTCGGCCCGCACCTGCTCGTCGTACTCGCCCGGACCGCCCTGCGGGACGGCGGACTTGGCCCATTCGTAGAGGCTGGGGCCCTCCTCGACGGGGCCGTCGATGGTGACGCTCGGGTCGGTGTAGACGGTGACCTGGGAGGCCACCGTGTTCATCAGCAGCAGCCGGGACTGGTTGGTGCGCCAGACCCGGCCGGCGCCGGGCGGGTAGGGGTCGACGAGGTGGACGGTGAGGGCGGCGGCCGACGGGCGGGAGCGCTCGTTGGCCAGCAGGCGTTCGAGGACGGACAGGCCGCGCGGGCCGGCGCCGACCACGGCGATCCGGCGGTGGCGGGCGGTCGGGCCGGGGGAGTGGGGAGCCATGGGGTGATGTCCTCCCGTGCTGAGGGCCGTTCGGACCGGTCTGGGGTGACGCCCCGCCGGACGAAGGCGGAATCCGGCGGGGCGTCGGTCGGAGGGGGTTGCGCGGTGGCGGGTGCGGCGGGTGCTACGGGTGGCGCAGCAGGATCTTGCCGAGGCTCTCGCGGCCCTCCAGGCGGGCGTGTGCGGCGGGGGCGTCGGCGAAGTCGTAGGTGCGGTCGATCCTCGCCCGCAGGGTGCCGTCGAGCAGCCCCGCGAAGAGGTCGTCGGTGCGGGCGGTGAACTCCTCGCGGGTGAGCACGTGGTGGGTGAGGCTGGGCCAGGTGAGCTTCAGCGAGCCCTTCTGGACCAGCGCGAACGGGTCGATCGGGTCGGGCTTGCCGCTGGCCCGGCCGTAGGCGACCAGGGTGCCGCGCGGGCGCAGCGAGTCGAGGCTGTCGAGGAAGGTGTCCTTGCCGACCGAGTCGTAGACCGCGTCGACGCCCGCGCCGTCGGTGATCCGGCGGACCGCCTCGCGGAAGTTCTCCCGGTCGTAGCGCACCACGTGGTCGGCGCCCAACTCGCTGACCAGTGCGGCCTTCTCGTCGCTGGAGACGGTGCCGATGACGTTCGCGCCGGCCCGCTTGGCGAACTGGACCAGGAACTGCCCGACCCCGCCGGCGGCGGCGTGCACCACGACCACCTGGCCCTTGGCGATCGGGTGCGCGTCGTGCGCCAGGTAGTGCGCGGTGAGCCCCTGGAGCATCGCGGCGGCGGCCGTGCCGGAGTCCAGGCCGTCCGGCACGGTGGTCGCCAGCCGGACCGGGACGGTGACGAACTCGGCGTAGGCGCCGGGAAGTTCGCCGTAGGCGACGCGGTCGCCGACGGACAGTTCGGTGACGCCGGGGCCGACCGCGGCGACCGTGCCGACGGCGTCCATGCCGGGGACGAACGGCAGGGCGACGGGGAAGACGCCCTGGCGGTGGTAGACGTCGACGTAGTTGACGCCGATGACCTCGGTGCGGATGCGGATCTCGCCGGCGGCGGGCTCGGTCACCGGCACGTCGTCGACCTGGAGCTGCTCGGGGCCGCCGGGGGCGTGGACGCGGATCGCCTTCATGGGGTGGTACCTCGGCTGTTCTGGTAGGCGGGTCGGGTGGAGGGAACGGGCGGCGGCGGGTCGCCGGAGCCCGGGTCGTGGACCGGCGTCGGTGCCGGCTCGGGTGCGGGTGCGGGTGCGGGTGCGGCGTCGGGCGCCGGTGCGGGCCGGTTGGCGACCAGGCCGCCGCCGATCATCAGCGCCCCGCCCAGCAGTTGCAGCGGCGTCGGCGCGAGGCCGAGCGCCAGCAGGGCGACGAGCACCGTGAACGCCGGCTCCAGTTGGAGCACGCTCGCCGTCTCCCACGGCCGCAGCCGCTCCAACGCCAGGTGCAGGGTGACGTAGGCGAGGCAGAAGTTGGTGACGGCGAGCAGGAGTTGGAGGCCGATCGTGCCGGCCGTCGGGTGCCAGCGCAGCGGGCCGGGCGTGAGCAGCAGGACCGGCAGCAGCACGACCGCCGCCGGGACCAGCCGCCACAGGCCCAGTTGCAGCGCCGGGACCTTGGCCATCAGGGACTTGGCGGGCAGGAAGGCGAGGCCGGCCAGCACCGCGCCGGCCAGCACCAGCGCGTCGCCGGTGCCGACCCCGGTGAAGCCCGCACCGGGGTCGCGCAGCACCACCAGCACCCCGCCGGCCAGGGTCACCGCGAGCCCGGCCGACTGCCGCGCCCGCAGCCGGTCGCCGAGCAGCAGCACGGAGGCCAGGACGGCCGCCGGTCCCTGGAGTTGGATCAGGAAGCCGCCGTTGACCGGGCTGGTCCGGCTCAGCCCGCTGATCACCAGGGCCAGCGAGAGCCCGGTGCCGACCACCGAGACGAAGCCCAGCCGCAGCCAGTCCCGCCCGGTGAGTCCGCGCGGGACCAGCGGCCGGCGCCGTACCGCGAGCTGGACGGCCAGCAGCACGGCGCCGATCGACAGGTTGATCTCGGTGGTCAGCAGCGGGTCGATCTCGCGGGTGACCCGGTTGGCCAGCACGGCGCCGGCGCCGAAGAAGGCGGCGGTCAGCAGCGCGAACACGTACCCCTGCGTGCGCATGGTGGACTCAGTGCGCCTTCACGCGGACCGCGTGCCCGCGCTCGACACCGTACCGGGCCGCGAAGTCGCCCTGGTTGAGGGCGAGTCCGAGCTGGTCGCGGCTGGCGATGTAGGCGAGCGGCTCGCCCTCGCCGGTCTCGCCGAAGGTGCGGCGCAGCGGGGTGATGATCCGGGTGTCGCCGATCTCGATCTCCAGTTCGGCGTCGAAGGCGATCCCCCGGGCGTCCAGGAATTCCCGGGTGATGCTCGTCCAGACGTTCCCGTAGTTCTTGTCGAGGATCGCCACCTCGCCGATTATCCAGTCGCCCTCGACGACCGGTTCGGCGACCTCCAGAAGGGTTATTTCGGAGGCCTCGATTTCCTCGCCGATTTCGCTGAAAGGAACTCCGTTGGCGATGTGGGCGGCGGCCGAAATGACGATGTCGCGCCCGTAGAACGTCGGGTCGATGACGGGCCGGCGGACCTTATCGGCGGTGATCCGGCGGACCTCGGCGACGCCCGCCTCCTTGACGATCCGGGTGAGCAGGCCGTTGTTCGGGGCGAAGTAGGTGTGCCCCTGGGGCGTGCGCAGCCCGATCGCGTTGTCCTGGACGCCGGTGTGCGGGAAGGTGACGCAGGCGAAGACCGCGTCGGCCGGGAAGTAGCGGAACGAGTCGCGGATGTAGAGGCCGGCCTCGTAGATGTCGAACGGTGTGACGTCGTGCGTGACGTCGACGATGTTGGCGTGCGGGGCGATGCTGAGGACCATGCCCTTGCAGATGCCGACGGCGTCGTCGACGAGGCCGAAGTCGGTGAGCAGTCCGACGATCGGTCGGGGCGCGAGCAGGCCGGGGCCGGTGGACGGGGCGGCGGTGTTCGTGGGAGCGGACATGCTGAACCCTTTCAGGATTACCGAAACGGGGTGGCGTGCATGGCGGTCCGGGATTTTCCGGCGGTGAATCGCCCGCCCGGGTAAAGGACGGTTCAAGCGGCTTGAGATTGAAGTGAGGCTAGCATCCGGTCGGCCCCGAAGAAAGCGCGTGCTGTTGCGGCAGTATGAAGTCGTTTTTAATAAACGGAACGATACCGACCGTTTGTCGGGAAAGTAGCCGCGGCCCTAATCCCCGTGGCACGCACGGTGTCTGACGGATCGTCGGCTGCCGGAGCGGCGGGTTTGCGGGCGGACGGGGCGGCGTGATTGGCTGCCGCCCGATGGTCGGCGCCCGCCCGCCTGCGAGCGGGCATGGCCAGCGGGCCGAGTGGGGCGGGCGGGTCCGCGCCGGCCGCCCCACTTCGGTGAGTCCTCCCCCGCCTACGGCGGATCGGCCCGCCCGGTGGGCCCGCGGCGCGGCCGGGCTGACGGAAGGTCACCGTTGTGACACCGCTGCCCGCAATCGGGTGAAGACGAGGACAACACACGGCCGGACGGCTACGGTCGGTCGGACAGCCGGACGACCTGGGGGGAGGGCATCGCCATGAGTATGTCCATGACGGTGAACGCCCGACCCGACCCGGGGATGCCGGAGCAGGAACCCTTCGCGCAGCGCCCCCAGAAGGCCTCGCCGGTGGTCGGCGGGGGCAACCCGCACACCGAGCAGCGGACCGTCGTGCTCACCGCCGAGGCCGAGGCGGCCGCCCGGGCCACCGCGGCGCCGTCCGGCTCGCACCACCTCCCGCCCAGCCCGACCGCCGAACTGGTCGGCCGCACCGAGGCGTTGGCCGCACTCGGGGCCGCACTGGCCGGCGGCGGCGGCCTGGTCACCCAGGCGACCACCCTGCACGGGCTCGGCGGCGTCGGCAAGACCGCCCTCGCCCTGCACTACGCCTACGCGCACCTGCACGAGTACGACCTGGCCTGGTGGATCACCGCCGAGTCGCCCGAGCAGCTCGCCGAGGCCTTCGCCGACCTCGCCGTCCACCTGCACCGGGACTGGGCGCTGGTCCAGACGCCGAGCCGGCAGGTCGAATGGGCGCTGGCCTGGCTCCGCGCCCACGACCGCTGGCTGCTGGTCTTCGACAACGTCGAGGACCCGGTCCATCTGACGCCCTACCTGGGCCGGCTGCTCGGGCGCGGACACCAACTGGTCACCAGCCGCCGCGCCGACGGCTGGCACGAGGGCATCGCGCCGATCCGCGTCGACGTGCTCGACGGCCCGCTCGCCGAACGCCTGCTGCTCCGGGCCGCCGGGCGGGGCGAGGACGTCGACGAGGCCGAGCGCGGCGAGGCCCGGGCCCTGGCCGACGAACTCGGCCACCTGCCGATCGCCCTCGCCCAGGCCGGTGCCCACGTCCGGCAGACCGACACCACCTTCCGGGCCTTCCGGGAACTGCTGCGCACCGTGGCGCCGTCGAGGTCCGGCGCCATGCCGAGCGCCCTCGACACGGTGGCCCGGCTCTGGCGGACGACGCTGCGCACCGTCCAGGAGACCGCCCCGTTCGCCGTCGAGCTGCTGCGCACGCTGGCCTGGTACGCCCCGGAGGCGCTGCCGCGCGAGGCGCTGCTGCCGTTCGGCGCCCGGCGCCCGGACGAGGTGGACACCGCCCTGAAGGTGCTCGCGGACTACAGCCTGGTCACCCTCGGCCCGCACACGGTGGCCGTCCACCGGCTGCTGCGCAGCACCCTGCGGGCCGGCGACCAGGACGGCAGGGTGTGGGCGCGGGCGGAACGCAACCTCGCCGGAGCGGTGGCACGGCTGTGGCCGCAGGCCGACCAGGCCGTCCGCCGGGCGCTGCTGCCGCACGTCCGGGAGCTGACGGCGCCCGGGCACTCCTCGCCCGACCCCACCCCGGAGACCGTCGGGCTGTACCGGCTGGCCGCGGCGGAACTGGCCGCGCCGGAGCAGCGGGTCTTCGTGATCCCGCTGGTCACCGCGGTCGTCGAGGGACAGCGCCGGCTGCTCGGCCCCGACCACCCCGACACCCTCGACTCCCGGGGCCGGCTCGCCGAACTCCACGCCCGGGTGGGCGACCCGGTCAGGGCCGTGGAGCTGTGCGAGGCGGTGGTGGCCGACCGCTCCCGGGTGCAGGGGCCGGAACACCCCGCCGTCCTCGCCGACCGCTTCTCGCTGGCCCACGCCCGCCGCAAGGCCGGCGACCACCGGCGCGCGGTCGAGGAGTTCCGGACGGTGGTGGCGGAGCGGACCAGGGTGCTCGGCGCCGCGCACCGGGACACCCTGGCCGCGCGCGGCGGTCTGGGCTACGCGCTCCAGCTCGCCGGCCACCACCGCGAAGCCGTCCGCGAGTTCGAGCAGCTGCACGCCTGCCTGGCGCGGGAGCTGGGCGAGGACCACGAGGACACCCTGGCCAACCGCAACAGCCTCGCGTACGCCCACCTCAGCGCGGGCGAGCACCGGCTCGCCCTGGAGCTCTACGCGCGGGCCGTCGCGGACCGGACCAGGGTGCTCGGCGCCGACCACCCCGACACCCTCACCAGCCGGGGCTGGCTGGCCGCCGCCCACGCCGAGGGCGGCGACCACCCGGCGGCGGTCGCCGAGTACGCGGAGGTCGTCCGCGACCGCACGCGGGCCCAGGGCGCGGACCACGTGCAGACCCTGGACGCCCGGGCCGGGCTGATCACGGCACGGGTCGACGCGGGCGACCTGACGGACCTGGTGGCCGAGGTGGCGGCGCTGCTGGCCGACTACGGCCGGGTGCTCGGCCCGGACCACCCGGAGACCCTCGACGCCCGCTCCGGACTCGCCTGGGCCTACCGGACGGCCGGGAAGCACCGCCGCGCCGTGGCCCTCTACGAGGCCGTGGTCCAGGACCGGACGCGGGTCCAGGGGCCGGACCACCTGGACACCCTGGAGGAGCGTTCGGACCTGGCGCAGGCCCGGCTCGCCGCCGGCGCGCCCGAGCAGGAACTGGCCGACCGAGAGCGGCTGGTGGCGGACCGGCTGCGCGTCCAGGGACCGCACCACCCGGACACCCTGGCGGAGCGGCAACGCCTGGTCCGCGCCTGCCAGCGGGCCGGTCAGGACGACCGGGCGATCGCCCTGACCGAGGTGCTGGTCGCCGACCGGACGAGGGACCAGGGGCCGGACCACCCCGACACCCTGGACGCGCGCTGGACGCTGGCCTGGCTCTGCGCCACCGCCGGGCGGCACGACCGGGCGACGGCCCTCTTCGAGGCCCTGGCCGCCGACCGCACCCGGCTGCACGGCGCCGACCACCACGAATCCCTGGAAGCGCGCTGGTGGCTGGCCTGGGCGTGCCGGTGCGCCGGCGAGCACCGCCGCGCGACCGCCCTCTACGAGTCCCTCTGCGCCGACCGGTGGCGGGTCTCCGGGGCGTACCACCCGGAAACCCTCTCCGCCCGGAACGGACTCGCCTGGGCCCACAGCGACGCGGGCGAGCACAGACGGGCCCTCGAACTCTACGAAGCCCTGCTGGCCGACCGGGAGCGCGCGCACGGCCCGGACCACCCCGGGACGCTGGACGCCCGGGCCGACGTGGCGGTGGCGCTCTCGCGCGTCGGCGACCACGGGCGCGCGGTGGCGGGCCACCGGGCCCTCGTCGAGCACCGGACCCGGCTGCAGGGGCCGGACCACCCCGAGGTCCTCAGCGCGCGCTGGGACCTCGGACACGCCCTCCAGAACGCCGGCCGGTACGACGAGGCGATCGCGTACTACGAGGCACTGAGCGCCGATCAGACCCGGCTGCGCGGCCCCGACCACCCGGCGGCGCTGAGCGCCCGGTTCGGCCTGGCCTCGGCCTGCGGGACGGCGGGCGACCGGCGGGCGGTCGGACTCTTCGAGGCCTTCGTCGCCGATCGGACCAGGCTCCAGGGGGCGGACCACCCGTCCACGCTGAACGCCAGGTCGTGGCTCGCGTGGGCCTGCCGCCGGACCGGCGAGCACGGCCGGGCGGCCGAGGTGTACGACCGGCTGGTGGCGGACCGCGAGCGGGTGCAGGGCGCCGACAACCCGGCGACCCTGATCACCCGCTCGGAACAGGCCCACGCGGCCCGCGAGCGGGGCGACCACCGTCGCGCCGTCGAACTGCACGAGCGGGTGCTCGCGGACGGCGCCCGGGTGTGGCCGACGGAGCACCCCCGCACGTTCCAGAACCGCCGGGCCCTCGCCCAGGCCTGCGCGGACGCGGGCGAGCACCGCCGGGCGGCTGCCCACCTGGAGGAGCTGGCGGCGGACTGGGAACGCGACTGGGGAGCCGACCACGAGGAGACCCTGGACACCCGGCTGTGGCTCGCCCTGGCGTGCCGCAGGGCCGGCGAGCACGGCCGGGCGCTGGGGCTCTACCGGGCCGTGGTCGCGGACCGGACCCGGGTGACCGGCGCCGACGCGCCCGCGACCCTGGTCGCGAGGTACGGCCTGGCGTGGGCCCACCAGGACGCCGGCGAGCCGCACCGGGCGGCCGCGCTGCACGAGGACCTCCTGCGGGACCGGATCCGGATCCTCGGGCCGGACCATCCGCTGACCCTGGACGACCGCTCGGCGCTGCTGCACGCGCTGGTCCTCGCCGGCCGCCACCGCGAAGCCGTCGCGGGGTACCGGACGCTGGTGGCGGACCGGATCCGGACCCACGGCGCCGACCACGCCGAGGCGTTCCACGAGCGGGCGCAGCAGGCCTGGGCACTGGGCGAGGCGGGTCGCCACCCGGAGGCGTTGGCGGCCCGCGAGGCGTTGCTGCGCGACCGGCTCCGCGTCCTGGGACCGGACCACCCCGACACCCTGGCGGCCCGGGGCGCCGTGGCGTACGCCCTCGAACACGTCGGCCGGCTCCGCGAGGCGCTGGCCGCGCGGGAGGCGCTGGCCGAGGACCGGACGCGGGTCCAGGGGCCGGACCACCCGGACACCCTGGCCGCGCGGTCGTGGGCGGCGGCGCTGCGCCGCAACAGCGGTGACCACCGCGCGGCCGCCGAGCAGTACGAGGCCCTGATCGCCGACCGGGTCCGGATCCAGGGCCAGGACCACCCGGACACCCTCGCCGAACGCCGGCACCGGGCCTTCGCCCACCGGGCGGCGGGCCGCTACCGCCGCGCGGTGCGCGAGCGCGAGCTGCTGCTGGACGACACCACCCGGCTGTCCGGGCCGGACCACCCGGACACCCTCGCCGAGCGGGCCAGCCTGGCGCACGCCCTGCGCTGGGGCTGGGACCACGGGGCGGCCGCCGAGGCCTACGAGGCCGTCCGGGCCGACCTCGCCCGGCTGCGCGAGGCCGGCCACCAGGACACCCTGGACGCCCTGGACAGCATCGCGCTCAACCTGCGCGAGGCCGGGCGGTACCCGGAGGCGCAGGCCCGCTACCGGGAGCTGGTCGCCGCGGCGACGGACGCCCTCGGCCCTGACCACCCGCTCGCGCTGGGCGCCCGGGCGGACCTCGGCCTCGTCCTGCGCGAGGCGGGGGAGCACGGCGCGGCGGCGGACGAACTCTCCGCGCTGCTGGCCGACCTGGCACGGGCGCTGGGCCCCGGCCACCCCGGGGTCTTCCGCGCCGGGCGCCGGCTCGCCCACGCCTCCCGGCTGGCGGGCGACACCGAGGCCGCCGTGACCCTGCTGGCCTCGCTGGCCGACCGGGCGACGCGGGCGCTGGGCGCCGCGCACACCGAGACGGTCGAGACCCGGGCGGCGCACGCGCTGCTCCAGACCTTCGGCGACCGGCCGTTCCGCGCGGTGGTGCTGCTGGGGGTGCTCGTCGAGGAGTGCGTCGAGAGCCGCGGCCCGCGGCACGCGCTCACCCTCGGTTTCCACCAGACCCTGGCGTTCGCCCGGCTGTCGGCCGGCGACCACGGCGGGGCGGTGCGGACGTACGAGGCCGTGCTCGCGGACCACGGGCTGTGGCCGGAGTCGCCCTCCCCGGGCGGCGCCGCCGCGCTGTTCGCAGCGGGACACCGCGCGACCGACGAGCCGACCGTGGCGGCCGGCTGCCGCCGGACCGGTGGCGTCGGAACGTTCCCCACCCTGGCCGTCGGCTTCGCCCGGGCACTGGCGGCCGGCGGGCGCACCGCGGAGGCACGGGAGCTGCTGCTCGCCGTCCGCGCGGGACGCGACGCCCTGATGGCGCCCGACCACCCGCTCGCGGTCGAGGCCCGGACGGCGCTGGCGCGCCTGGAGGCCGGGGAACTGGCCGCCGGGCTGCCGCCGCGGCCCGCCGCCCCGGCGCTGTCGGCCGAACCGGCCGCGCCCGTCGGACCGGCTGCGCCCGTCGGACCGGCCGCGCCCGAGGCGCCCTCCGGTGCGGAGCTCACCGAGCGCCCCCGGCCCGGCCGGCCCGCCGTGCCCGCCGCCCCCGTGGTGTGGCGGCCCCGGATCACCCTGCTCGACGAGCCCGAGGCGGGAGCCCCGGCCCGGCTGTGCCTGCGGCTGGAGGCGGACGGCGACCGGGCCGGGGCCGATCCGGCCGCGCTGCCGGAGCTGCGCCTGGTCGCCGCGCCGCTCTCCGACGCGGTGATCGAGCCGCCGGTCGCCGACTGGGTGTCCACCGGCGAGCCGGCCGGGTTCGCCCTGACCCCGGCCGTCCCGGGAAGGCACCGGGTCCGGTTCACCCTCTTCGACCGGGGGTTCGGGGTCGCGCTGCAGGACTTGGTGACCGATATCGACGTCGCTCCGGCGGCCGCCGCCGAGGAACACGGACAGGAGCAGGAGTAGCCACGTGCCCCGGGACCTCGTCGTCGAGATACGGCAGAACCCCTCCGCCGACTACACGTTGCTGCCGCGCCAGGGCGGGCCCGGCGACCGGGCCGGTGCGCGGGGGCCGGCGCCACTGGACCTCAAGGTCTCGCTGCGCCGCCACGGCACCGCCGACCTGCTGCACCTGGCGGTCGACCGGGCGGGCGTCCGGGAGCCGCTGACCCGCGGCCACCACGCCTTCCTGCACGTCTCCGCGGCCCGGCTGCTCCAACTGGCCGGCCGGCTGCGCTGGGCCTGGAAGCAGCAGCTGGTCAACTACCCGGTGCTGGACGCCGACGGGATGCCGCTGGGCTACCCGTTCGCGTCCGCCGTCGACCTGTCCGAGTGGACGGCGCTGGCCCGGAACCGCACGGCCGAACTCCTGGAGGAGGGGCGGTACGTCCTCGACGAGATGCTCGCCGGTCCCGGCCGCGACCTCGCCGAGCTGCGGGCGTTCCTCACCGGGACGCTCACCGAGGAGGGGCCGCTGCGGGTCAGCTTCGACTCCGACCTCCACCTGCCCTGGCCGATGATGGCCGTGACGGACGGCCGCGGCGAGCCGTGGCAGGACTTCCTCGGCTACCGGCACCAGATCGAGCAGACCGGAGCCGCCTACCCCAGGGTCCAGGCACCGTCCCCGCCCCGGACCAAGGCGGTGACCAGCCTCAACACGGACAGCGCCCTGGAGTCGGTCGGCCGGGCGCCGGAGGTGCGGAAGCTGCTGGAGGAGCGGACGGAGCTGACCGTCCGCACCGAGTCGGCGCGCTTCCTGGAGGCCCTTGCCGGGGCGGTGTTCGACGAGGACCTGATGTACTTCTGGTGCCACGGCCAGTTCGTCGCGAACGGCACCCTCTACGCCCAGCTGAGCGTCCGGCTCTCCGATCCGCGGGACATCGACGCGGACCTGGTCCGCCGGCTGCGCCGGGCGCACCAGGACGTGCCGGACGCGCTGTTCCAGCCCTTCGTGCTGCTGAACGCCTGCCACGCGGGCCAGTCGGCGGAGGCCGAACTGGAGCACCTCGGCCGGGCCCTGGTGGAACTCGGCGCCTGCGGCGTGCTCGGGCCGCAGATCGAGATCCCGCAGGTGTTCGGGGCCGAGTACGCCTTCGCCTTCCTCGACCAGTACCTGACGGGGGAGTTCACGGCGGGGGAGATCACCTGGCGGCTGGCCCGCCTGTTCGCCGACGACTACCGCAATCCGCTCGCCCTCACCTACTCGCTGCACTGCGGGATCGACAGCATGCTGGAGCTGACGCCATGACCCACGCCGTGGTGGACCTCGACGAGGACGGCCGGCTGCTCGTGCCGGGCACCCGGACCCCGGTGCCGGAGGCCCGGGTGGCCGAGCACCTGGCGCGCCACCTGCGGGTGCCGGAGCGGGCCACCGACCTGTACGTCTACGTGCACGGCTGGCAGACCGGCGCGCAGGCGGCCGGGCGGGCGGCGGACGCCCTGATCGGGCGGGCCGTCGAGCTCGCCCGGACGGCGCCGGTCGCGTACCCGGGGCTGGCGGCGCGCGGGTACCGGCCGTGGTGCGTGGTGGTGCGCTGGCCGTCGTCGAGCCTGCCCTCGCCGGGCGGCTACCGGCGGATCCGCGACCGGGCGCACGCGATGAGCGGGCCGGGCCGGGGGCAGGCGGCGTTCGTGATCGGGCACCTGCTCGGCTACCTGGACGCGGCGCGCGGTCGGCCGGGCGGCCCGGAGGTGCTGGCGAACCGGTCGGGCCAGTACCTGCACCTGCTGGGGCACTCCTTCGGCGGCCGGTTCCTGTGCGAGGCGGTGCAGTGGGCGGCGGAGCGGCCGGCGGCCGGGCCGCGGGTGCTGGGCTGGAGCGGTCCGGCGGACCCGGCGCGGCCGTTCACGGTGGACAGCGCGCTGGTGTTCCAGATGGCCGCGCCGCGCGACGCCTTCGACCGGTTGTTCCCGCGACTGTTCCCGGAGCCCGGGCGGCCGGGGGCGCCGCTGCGGGGCCCGCTGGTGCTGACGCACTCGCGCTGGGACCGGGCGACCGGGTTCTGGCACCTGCGGGCCGAGGGCCTGCCGGGGATCGGGCACTCGGGGGTGGGGACGGCGCCGGTCCGTCAGTTCTCCACGGCGCTGCTGGCGACGGACACGCCGTACCAGAAGCGGGCGCTGGACCACCCGATCGTCAACGTCGACGCGGGCCGGGTGTTCCGGGGGAGCGCGGCGGCGCGCCGACTGGCGCCGGCGGGCGCGCACTCGGACTTCCAACACCCGGAGTCGGCGCACCTGTTGCTGAGCCTGGCGGCCTTCTCGCGGTGACGTCCGGGCGGTCCGGTATCGGTCGATTGCCCGATTCGGCCGGTGTCATCACCTGATGATCACTTGCCCGCCGGGGCCGCGACGCCCCCCGTACGGCGAGGTCCAGTCCAATCCCTCCGTACACAGCCGGTGCCCCCTGCCGGTCCAGCCCAGCGTACGGAAGGCAGTCCAGACCCATGGCCCGCACAGACGACCAGGCCCCGCACGACCAGCAGTTCCGGGAGGCCGCGACCCGGCTCGGGATCGGCCGCCGCCGCTTCCTGACCGTCACCTCGGCCGCCGCCGCGCTGGCGTTCACCACCAACCTGCCGGGCGCCCACGCCGCGGACGCCGAGATCGCCCCCCGCACGCTGACCGAGAACCCGTTCACCCTCGGTGTCGCCTCCGGCGACGCGCTCAGCGACGCCGTCGTGCTCTGGACCCGCCTCGCCCCCCGCCCGCTGGAGCCCGGCAACGGCCTGCCGCCCGTCGGCGTGGTCAAGGTCGACTGGGAGATCGCCCGCGACGAGGCGTTCCGCAAGGTCGCCCGGCGCGGCAGCGCCAAGGCCCACGCCGAGTTCAACTACACGGTGCACGTGGACGCCGAGGGCCTCGACGCGGACCGCGTCTACTGGTACCGCTTCAAGGTCGGCGGCTGGACCAGCCCGGTCGGCCGGACCCGCACCTCCCCGGCGCGCGGCCGGCACATCGACGAGGTCCGCTTCGGCCTGGTCTCCTGCCAGGCGTACGAGGACGGCTACTTCACCGCCTACAAGCACCTCGCCGATGAGGACCTCGACGCCGTCTTCCACGTCGGCGACTACATCTACGAGTACGCGATCAACGCCATCGGCGGCGACCGCAAGTACACCGACCGCACCCTGCCGTCGCTGTTCAACCACGAGACCACCACCCTGGAGGACTACCGCCTGCGGTACGCCCTCTACAAGAGCGACCCCGACCTCCAGGCCGCGCACGCCGCGCACGCCTGGTACGTCACCTGGGACGACCACGAGGTCGAGAACAACTACGCGGCCGGCATCCCCGAGAAGAACCAGTCGGTCGAGGCCTTCGTCGCCCGCCGCGCCGCCGCCACCCGCGCCTACTGGGAGAACATGCCGCTGCGCATGCCCCGGCCGGACGCCACCGACCTCAAGCTGTACCGCCGCCACCACTACGGCAGGCTGGCGCAGTTCGACATCCTCGACACCCGCCAGTACCGCTCCGACCAGGCCAACGGCGACGGCTGGCAGTTCCCCACCCCGGAGTCGGACGACCCGAAGCGCACGCTGATGGGCGCCACCCAGGAGCGCTGGCTGCTGGACGGCTTCCGCAAGTCCAAGGCGGTGTGGAACGTCGTCCCGCAGCAGGTGGTCTTCTCCCGGCGCAAGAACACCACCGAGGCGAAGTCCCGGCTCTCCATGGACGCCTGGGACGGCTACCCGGCCGCCCGGGAGCGGCTGCTGGCCGGGGTCGAGGACATCGGGGTGGAGAACCTGGTCGTCCTCACCGGTGATGTGCACGTCGCCTACGCGATGGACGTCAAGCGCGACTTCGACGACCCGGACTCGCGGACCGTGGGCGTCGAGATCGTCGGCACCTCGATCGCCAGCGACGGCGACGGCGCGGAGCACCCGGCCAACTGGGCCACCCTGACGGCCGCCAACCCGCACATGAAGTTCTACGACGGGCGGCGCGGCTACACCGCGATCACCCTCAACGAGGAGCACGCGCGGGCCGACTACCGGGTGGTCTCGCACATCACCCGCCCGGGCGGCACCGTCAGCACCGCCGCCTCCTTCGTCAGCGAGGCCTACAACCCGGGCATGCAGCGGGCCTGACGGCTTGCCGTCCCGTGGCCCGGCCGTACCGCTCGCCGATGCGGTGCGGCCGGGCGGCCCGTCACCGCTCGGGCAGTCGGACCCAGTGGTCGGGGGGTCCGTCGACCGCCCGCTTGTCGGTGGGGCGCAGCCCGGCGACCGCGTAGGCGTAGGCCACCGGTGCGAGGTGGTAGAGGTAGCCGGTGAGCACCTCCGCCGAGGTGCCTCCCTCGTGCGGCCCGCCGCCCGGGTGCAGGTCCCAGGCGAGGAGCTCGCCGTCCTTGGCGATGGCGCCCTGGTTGCCGCTCTTCGGATTGGCGTACAGGCCGTAGCAGACCGTGCCCACGGAGAGCGGGACCACCACCTCGTCGGTCATCGGCGTGAACCACCACGGCTGGGTCACCACGCAGCCGCCGGGGACGGACGTCACCCCGACGATCGCCTCGATCTCCTCAGGCTCGAAGGCGAGCACGTCCTCCAGGATCTCCTCGATCTCCTCCTCCGGCACCGGCACGGCCGCCAGCCGCCGGACCGCTTCCTCCGCGTCGACACCCGCCACGCAGGCCAGGCCGCTGCCCTCCTCGACGTAGCGGCCGAGGGCCGCGAGCAGCCGCCGGGCCTCCTCGGCCGCCGCGTGTTCGGCCTCGGTCAGGTGCTCGCCCGCCGGAGCGGGGCAGAGGTCCGGTGTCGGCCCGGCCAGGCTCAGCCGCCCCGGTGACCAGCCGCCGAGCGAGCGCCGCCAGGGGTCGGCCCCGGCGTCGGCGAGGATCCGCGCGGTGTCCGCCCGCCGGGCCACGACGGCCTCCCACAGGGCGGTCACCCCGTTCTCCGGCGCGTCCACGTCGTCGACCCGCCGGGCGAGCTCCGCGACGACCTCGGGCGAGCCGTACACCGCGGCCCGGTGCAGGGGGCGCCCGCCGTTCCACCGGTCCGGGTCGGCGCCCGCGTCGAGCCGGCGGCGGACCTCCTCGACGTCCGTCCAGTCCCACCCCATGCCGGCCCAGCCGTCGTCCAGCGTCATTCGTGCACCTCCCTGGCGGTCCCGGTCGAGTCCGGGTGGCCCCACCGTCGCACACGGGTCCGACAAGGGGGCGTCGCGGGTGTCCGGCCGCCTGGAGGGTTCGTGGACGATGCGGAGGTGTCGTGAACCTGCGGTGATCGGCCGTTGATCGGCCGTAGAGCACGGCCGTGGAGCATCTGCCCAGGGGAACCCGGTCCGGCGGTCACCACCGCCCGGTGCCGCCGTCGGTACGCCGTACGGCGGGCCCGAGCCCCTGGTCCCCGGTAGTTGGCCAACCCACGGAAGGCGGACGGAGCATGGACGGCGTTCACACCCCGCAGACGACGGCGGGCTTCGGAGAGCTGCTCAGGATCCGGCGCGAGCGCATCGGCCTGACCCAGCAGGTGCTCGCCGATCACGCGACCCTGAGCGTCCGGGCGATCCGCGACATGGAGAGCGGACGGGTGCAGCGCCCCCGGCAGGAGACGGTCCGGCTGCTGGCCGACGCGCTGCGGCTGGAGGGCCGCAGCCGCTCGGTGTTCGAGGCGGCCGCGCGCCGCCAGGCGCCCGCCGAGGAGCCGCGCGAGGAGCCGGCCGCCCCGCCGGTGGCCCGCGGCGCGATCGTCGGCCGGGAACCGGAGGTCGACATGCTGACCGAGGCCCTCGCCGTGCACGGCGACCGGCTGGTCACCGTGACCGGCCTCGGCGGTGTCGGCAAGACCCGGCTGGTGCTGGAGGCCGCCCGCCGACTGCACCTGACGGCCCGCTGGTCGGTGCGCTGGACGGACTGGGCCCGGCAGCCCGGCATGGGCCCCGAACGCCGGGCCGAGCTGGTCCTGGCGATCGGCTCCCGTCCGACCCTGCTGGTCCTGGACGGCGCCGACAGCGGAGTGGAGCCCGCCCTGCTGGACGAGCTGTTCCAGCGCTGCCCCGGCCTGCGGGTGCTGATCACCGCCCGGGTCGCCCAGCCGCTGCCCGGCGGCCAGGTGATCCCGCTCGCCCCGCTGCCCACCCCCGGACCGGAACTCGACCACGACCCGGTCGCGCTCGCCGAGGTCGGCGCCGTCCGGCTGCTGCTCTCCCACCTGCGCCGGCTGCGCCCCGGCTACCGGCTGGAGCCCGAGGAGGCGCCGGCGGTGGCCGCGCTCTGCCGGCTGCTCGACGGCCTGCCCGGCGCGCTGGAACTGGCCGCGGGCTGGTCGACGGTGCTCTCGCCGCGTCAGCTGGCGGCCCGGCTGGCCGAGGGGCCGTTCCAACTGGCGCCGCCCCCCGCCGGGTTCGGCGGGCGCGGCGGGGTCGGCGAGGCCCTGGACGCGGCACTGGACCGGCTGACGCTCGGCCAGCGCGACCTGCTGGCCCGGCTGGCCGCCGAACCGGGGGACTGGTCGGGCGAGGACGCCGTCGTACTGAGCGGCCGGCCGCCGCAGGAGTCGCTGGCCGCCGTGCACGAACTGCTGGCGAGCGGGCTGATCCGCAGCGTCCCCGCCCGCGACGGCGTCCGGTTCACCGTGCTGAACCTCTGCCGCCGGCTGTTCGGCGCCGCCGGGGCGTACCCGGTGCTGGCCACCGCGAGCTGACCGCGAGCTGACCGCGAGCCGACCCCGCGCCCCGCCGCGGATACTGCCCGTCACTTGCCGGACGAGCTGCCGGTCCGCCCGCCGGATCCTCCCTAGCGTTCTGTCCATCACTCACCGACACAGAGGGTTTGCGCCGTGGACCAGTTGGAGCAGCAGCGCGCAGCGGCCGAACCGGCCGGACTGGAGGTCGTGGTGACGACCATGGCCTCGGATTCGCACACCTGGAACCTGGTCTTCCTGCAACTGCTGCTGGAGGAGCTCGGCCACCGGGTCGTCAACCTGGGCGCCTGCGTGCCGGACGAGCTGCTGGTCTCCGAGTGCCGCCGGATCCGGCCGGACCTGATCGTGCTGAGCAGCGTCAACGGGCACGGCCACCACGACGGCCTGCGGGTGATCCGCCGACTGCGCGCCTGCCCCGAACTCGCCCGCACGCCCGCGGTGATCGGCGGCAAGCTCACCATCGCCGGGCCGGGTGATCCGGAGCGGCAGCGCTCACTGCTCGCCGCCGGGTTCGACGGGGTCTTCGAGGAGGGCCGCTCGGTGGCCGACTTCCGCGCCTTCGTGGGCTCGCTGCCGGCCGTGACCGCCCGGCCGGCGCTGACCGGCGCCTCCCGGGTGCTGCGATGAGCGCCCTCGCCGCCGCGGCGCGCGGGTCACGCCCGGCCAGAGCCGGCTTCGGCGCCTTCGTCGCCCGCGCCCGGGCCGCCGGCGTCCTGGTGGTCCAGCCCCGGATGGGCATGGCCGACCCGCTGCGGATGCGCGACGGCCTGCTCGCCACCCGGGACGCCGACGCCGTCACCGTCGGCACCATCACCCTGGACAGCTACACCCGCACCGGCGACCTCGCCGCCGCCCGCCGCGCCCTGGCCGACGGGGTGGGGCTGAACGGCTACCCGATCGCCGGCCACCCGGTGGACGTCACCCGGGCGGTGCTGCGCGGCGTCGCCGGCGAGGGCTTCCCGGTGCAGGTCCGGCACGGCTCGGCGCTGCCCGGGCACATCGTCCGCGCGCTGCTCGCGGTCGGCCTGGACGCCACCGAGGGCGGCCCGGTCTCCTACTGCCTGCCCTACAGCCGCACCCCGCTGCGCGAGGCGGTGGAGAGCTGGCGGCGAAGCTGCGAACTGCTGGCCTCCATCCGTGAGTTCGGCGCCGAGCCGCACCTGGAGACGTTCGGCGGCTGTCTGATGGGCCAGCTCTGCCCGCCGAGCCTGCTGATCGCGGTGAGCGTGCTGGAGGCGCTCTTCTTCCGGCAGCACGGGCTGCGCAGCGTCTCGCTCAGCTACGCCCAGCAGCCCGACCCGCGGCAGGACGAGGAGGCGCTCACCGTGCTCGGCCGGCTGGCCGGCGAACTGCTGCCCGACGTCGACCACCACCTCGTGCTCTACGCCTACATGGGCGTCTTCCCGCGTACGCCCGGCGGCGCCCGGCTGCTGCTGGAGGACGCCGCCCGGCTGGCGGTGCGCACCGGGGCGGCCCGGCTGATCGTGAAGACGACGGCCGAGGCGCACCGCATCCCGACCGTCGCCGAGAACGTCCGGGCGCTGGAGAGGGCCGCCGCGGCCGCGGGCGCCGAGCACCTCCGCCCGCCGCTCGCGGTGCCGGACACCGGCATCGAGGCGGAGGCGCGGGCGCTGATCGGCGCCGTGCTGGAGCTGGACGCCGACATCGGCCGCGCCCTGGTCCGCGCCTTCGCGGCCGGCTACCTGGACGTGCCGTACTGCCTGCACCCCGACAACGCCGGCCGGGCCCGCAGCTCGCTCGGGCCGGACGGGCGGCTGCACTGGTCGGACGTCGGCTCGATGCCGATCGCCGGCCTGTCCGGCGGCCCGCGCCCGCCGATCCTCGGCTCCGCCGACCTGCTCGGCGCGCTCTCCCACGTCCAGTGGAGCTACGACAGCCGCGCCGCCGACGCCGCCCCGGAGCTCGACACCCCGGAGCTCGACACCGCGGAACTCGACACCTCGGCACTCGACCTCGACCGAACACCCGCCGCACCACGAGAGTTGGGACTCACCACGCCATGACCACCGACGGGCCCACCCCCGCGACGGCCGCCGCGACGCTCCCGGACCCCGGCCGCCACCTGACCTCCCCGACCACCCGCGCCGCGCTGCGGATCCAGCACCACCTGCTCTCCGCCGCCCGCGAGCACCTGCGCGGCCAGGGCTTCACCGAGCTGCTCCCGCCGATCATCGGCCCGGTCACCGACCCCGGTTCGCGCGGCTCCAAGCAGGTCGACGTCGACTTCTACGGCCACCGCTACAAGCTGATGACCAGCGCGATCCTCTACAAGCAGGCCTCGCTGCTGGCCTTCGACAAGATCTTCTGCATCGCGCCGAACGTCCGGCTGGAGCCGCTGGAGACCGCCGGGACCAGCCGCCACCTGGCCGAGTTCCACCAGCTCGACGTCGAGGTGGCCGGGGCGAGCCGGGACGACGCCGTGCGGCTGGTCGAGGAGCTGGTGGTGCACATGGTCGGCAGCGTGGTGCGCGAGCTGCCCAAGGAGTTCGCCGAACTCGGCCGCGACACCGACGCGTTCGCCGTACTGCTGAAGGGCTCCTTCGGCCGGATGCGGCACGCCGAGGCGGTCACCGAACTCCGGGGCCTGGGCCACCCGCAGAGCCCGGACGCCGAACTCGACTGGGCCGGCGAGGCGCTGCTCTCCGCGCAGCGGGACCGGCCGTTCTTCGTCACCGACTACCCCAAGGGCTCGCGCGGCTTCTACGACCGCGAGAACCCCGAGGACCCGGGCCTGCTGCGGAACTTCGACCTCATCGCGGCCGAGGGCTACGGCGAGCTGTGCAGCGGCAGCCAGCGCACCAACGACTACGCCGAGATCGTCACCCGGATGCGCGAGACCGGGGAGAACCCGCAGAAGTACCGCTGGTACCTGGACCTGGTCCGCGAGGGCGTGCCCGGCAGCGCCGGCTTCGGCATCGGCGTCGAGCGGCTGACCCGCTACGTCGCCGGCCTGGACGCCGTCTGGCAGGCCAGCGCCTTCCCGAAGATCGCCGGGGTGGTGACGCCGTGAGCGATCTCAGCGCACCCGGCTTCCCGGAGGAGGAGGTCCGGCAGCGGGCCCGGGCCGGGGCGGCGGCGGCCTTCCCGCCGCCCGGCGCGTACGGGCAGGTGCTGTTCGGGGCCGCCGGGCCCGCGCACGGGGGTGCGCCGGACGCCCTGGAAGCGCTGCGGATCGTACCGCCGGTCTTCATGCCGCAGCGGCTGGCCAAGCTGATCGACCTGGGCCGCGAACCCGACCACCGGGACGTCGAACTCACCACCGTCATCGGCGGATTCACCTCCGCCCTGCCGGTGTACGTGTCCGCGACCGGCTCCACCAGGGCGGCCGGCGGGGACCTCGGTCTGGCGCTCGGCCGGCAGGCGGGCGCGCTCGGCCTGCCGATGGTGATCGGCGAGAACGTCGTCCCGGTGAACGGCTACGGCCGGCTCGGCGAGGCCGCCGACCGCGCCCTGCTCGGGCGGCTGCGCGCCTACACCGGGCAACTGCCCGACGGGCTGGGCGGGGTGGCCGTCCAGCAGTCCACCGAGGACGCCGACGCCGAGGTGTGGAACCTGGTCTACAGCGACCCGGCGGCCCTGCCGCTGCTCGAATCGGGGCGCCTGGCCTTCGAGTTGAAGGTCGGGCAGGGGGCGAAGCCGGGGCTCGGCGGGATGACCGTGCTGGACGCCGAGGCCGCCGCCAGGCTCGGCGACCGCTACGGCCTCGACCCGGTCTTCGGCGAGGACGACGGCCGGGTGCTGCGCGCCAGTACGCCCGGCACCTTCACGGCGGAGATCCTGCGCCAGCAGATCCGGCTGATGCGCAACAACTTCCCGCGCGCCCGGGTCTGGGTGAAGCTGCACCCGGGCCGGGACGTCGCCGAGGCCGCCCGGGTGGCCGCCGAGGCGGGCGCGGACGCCGTCACCGTGGACGGCGCCGAGGGCGGCACCGGCTGGGCGCCGGGCGTCTTCCCGGCGCAGGTCGGGCTGCCGTTGGCGGAGTGCCTGCGGCGGCTGGCGGCCGCCGGGCCGCCGCCCTGCCTGCTGGTCTCCGGGCGGATCTGGGAGGGCGGCCGGGCGGTCAAGAGCCTGGCGCTGGGCGCCCGCGCGGTGGGCCTGGGCCGGGCGGCCCTGCTGGCCGCCGCCGAGGACCCGGAGGCGGGGCTGATCCGGTTCACCGACTGCCTCGCACTCGAACTGAGGCTGCTGATCAGCGCCCTCGGGAAATACGCGCCGGCCGCCCTGGAGCGGGCCGACGTGTGGTCCCCGGAATTCCCCTAGAAAAGCATTCCCCCGAGCCCGCCGAGGCGCCAGCGTGCGCCCCGGCGGGCTCTCGGCGTTCCGTCAACCCCCCTCGTTCAAGCGGCAGTTGAAACTGCCGATGGTCTTCCGGGAGTTCTGCCGATCGGCCCCGGAAAGCCGCCCTATCGTCGAGACCACTGCCCGCAGCGTCGTCAATTCATCGGGGTTGGATGATGGAATCTAGCGGTTTCCCCTTCATGTCCGTCGCGCGCCGGTTCCCGGACCGGCCGGCCGTACGGCTCGGCGCCCGGGTCGTCAGCTACCGGGAGCTGGACGAGCTGAGCGGCGCCCTCGCCGCCCGGATCGCCCCCGGGCGCACGGTGGCCGTCACCGGCCGCGACCGGCTGGACCACCTGGTCGGCCTGCTCGCCGCCCTGCGCGCCGGGGCCGTCTACCTGCCGCTGGACCGGGAGGCCCCCGAGGAGCGCAACCGCTGGATCCGCGAGGACGCCGGCGCCACCCTCGACCTCACCGGGCCCGCGCCGTCCGAAGGGGCCGCCGCCGCCCCCGGCTACCTCATCTACACCTCCGGCACCACCGGCCGTCCCAAGGGCGTGCACGTCCCGCTCGCCGCGCTGACCGGCCACCTCGCCGCCGCCGTCGACCGCTTCGGCCTCACCGCCGACGACGTCGTGCTGCACCTCGCCCGCCCCACCGTCGACGTCGCCGTGGAGCAGGCGCTCACCGCCCTGTCCGCCGGCGCCTGCCTGCTCGTCCCCGAGCAGCAACTGCTCGCCCCGGACGCCCTGCTGGACCTGCTGGACGCCGAGGGCGTCACCGTGGCCAACCTCGCCGCCGGCTACTTCCAGGAGCTGGTGACGGCGCTGCGCGCCCGCGGCCGCGCCCCGCGCACCCTGCGCCTGATGGTCTCCGGAAGCGACCGGCTCCACCCGGACACCGCCGCCGGCTGGTGGGCCGCCACCGGGGTGCCGCTGCTCAACGCCTACGGGCCCACCGAGACCGTGATCACCGCCACCGTCCACGAGCTGTCCGGCCCCGCCGAGGCGGACGCGGTCCCGATCGGCACCCCGCTCGGCGAGCGCCGCGCCTACCTGCTGGACGACCGGCTGCGGCCGGTCACCGCACCCGGCAAGGCCGGGGAGCTGTACCTCGGCGGGCCGTTGCTCGCCGCCGGCTACCACGGCCGCCCGGGCCTGACGGCGGGCCGGTTCGTGGCGGACCCGTTCGCGCCCGAGCCGGGCGCCCGGATGTACCGCACCGGCGACCTCGTGCGCCGTGAGGGCCCGGACGCCCCGCTGGAGTTCGTCGGCCGCACCGACCACCAGGTGAAGATCCGCGGCTTCCGGGTCGAGCCCGGCGAGATCGAGCAGCTGCTCGCCGCGCGCCCCGGCGTCGCCGCCGCCGTCGTCGTGGCCCACGAGGGCCGGCTCGCCGGCTACGTCACCGGCGACGCCCCCGACCCCGCCGCGCTCCGCGCCCACCTGGCCGAGCGGCTGCCCGAGCACATGGTCCCGGCCACCGTCACCGTGCTGGACGCCTTCCCGCTGACCGCCGGCGGCAAGGTCGACCGGGCCGCCCTGCCCGAGCCGCAGAGCGCGCCCGCCGCCGCCCCGGCGGGCCGCCCGCTGCGCACCCCCGCGGAGCAGCTGATCGCCGCCGTCTGGGCGGACGTGCTGGGCGTGCCCGAGGTCGGCGCCGAGGACAACTTCTTCCACCTGGGCGGCGATTCGCTGACCGCCGTACGGGTGGTCGGCCGGGTCTTCGACGTCTTCGGCATGATCTCCCCGTACACCATCTTCGACGCCCCGACCCTCGCCGGGTTCGCCGCCGCAGTCACCGCCGCCTCCGGGGGCGAGCGCCCGCCGCTGACCCGGGCCGGGGCCGCCTCGGCACCGCTCTCCCCGTACCAGCGCGGGCTGTGGTTCCTCGACCAGTGGAACCCGGGCGCGCCCACCTACATCGTGCCGTGGGTGTTCCGCTTCGCCGGCCCGGTCGACCCGGAGCTGCTGCGGCGGGCGCTGGAGGGCGTGGTGGCCCGGCACGAGGCGCTGCGCACCACCTTCGCGTTCACCGAGGACGGGCCCCGCCAGCTGGTCCACCCCGCCGCGGAGGTGCCGTTCGCCGTGACGGACACCGAGGCCGGGCGGGTGGACGCACTGGTCGCCGAGGCTGCGCTGGTCCCCTTCGACCTGGAGGCCGGCCCGCTGCTGCGCGCCCACCTCTACCGCACCGGCGACACCGCCACCCTGCTGCTGCTCTGCCACCACATCGTCTGGGACGAGGGCTCGCTGCCCGTCCTGGAGGGCGAACTCGCCACCCTGTACGAGGCACTGGCCGCCGACCGCCCGGCCGCGCTGCCCGAGCCCGCCGTCCAGTACGCCGACTACAGCGCCTGGCGCTACCGGGACCCGGACCACGCCGAGCGCCAACTCGCCCACTGGCGCGAGCACCTGGCCGACGCGCCGACCGAACCCGTGCTGCCCACCGACCACCCCAGGCCCGACGTCCAGCGCTTCCGCGGCGACTTCCACCGCTTCGCGATGCCGCGCCCGGTCGCCGAGGCGGTCCGCGCGCTGGCCCGCAGCGAGGACGCCACCCCGTTCATGGTGCTGCTGGCCGGCCTGGCGCTCACCCTGCACCGCCGCACCGGGCAGCGCGACCTGGTGCTCGGCTCCCCGGTGAGCGTCCGGGGCCGGGCCGAACTCGACGCGCTGGTCGGCTACTTCGTCAACCTGCTGCCGCTGCGGGTGCGGATCGGCGAGACCGCGGACTTCCGCGAACTGGTCCGGCACGTCCGCGAGGTGGCGATCGCCGGCTACCGCCACCAGGAGGCGCCGTTCGACGACATCGCGGCGAGCGTCCTGGAGGGCCGCCCGGACGACGAGCGCGCCGACAACCGCAACCCGCTCTGCCAGGTGCTGCTGGAACTGCACCCGCTGGACACCCGCCCGCTGACCGTCGGCGGCGTCGAGGTGACCCGCGAGCTGTACTCCAACCCGGTCTCCCGCTTCGACCTGTCGATCTCGGTCGACGACCGGGGCACCGACTTCACCGGCCGCTTCGAGTACGACTCCGACCTGTTCGACGCCGCCACCATGGCCGAGCTGTGCGACGCCTGGCTGGGCACCCTCGCCACCGCCGTCGAGGCGCCCGTGCACGCCCTGGTCGAGGCCCGGGCCGCCGCCGCCCCCGCCGCGCTCGCCCTGGTGTCCGGCGAACAGCGGCTCTCCTACGGCGAGTTGAACACCCGGGCGAACCGGCTCGCGCACCACCTGGCGGAGGCCGGGATCGGCCGCGGCGACACCGTCGCCGTGCTGGTCGAGCGCGGCCCCGACCTGGTCACCGCCCTGCTCGGCGCACTCAAGACCGGCGCCGCCTACACCCTGCTGGACCCGGACTTCCCGGCCGAGCGGCTGGCCGGCGCGGTCGCCGACAGCGGCGCCGCCCTGCTGGTCACCCACCGGCACGCGAGCCCGCCGTTCCCCGTCGGGGACCACCTCGACCTGGACGCCCAGGCCGCCGCGATCGCCGCGCGCCCCGGCCACGACCCGGGCGTGCCGGTCACCGGCGACGACCTCGCCTGCGTGATGTTCACCTCCGGCTCCACCGGCCGACCCAAGGGCGTCGCCGTCCCGCACCGCGCGCTCACCACCACCTACCTCGGCCAGGACTACGCCCGCTTCGGCCCCGACGAGGTCTGGCTGCAGTGCTCCCCGGTCTCCTGGGACGCCTTCGCCCTGGAGCTGTACGGCGCGCTGGCCTTCGGCGGGGTCTGCGTGCTCCAGCCCGGCCAGCGGCCCGACCCGCAGGCCGTCGCCGAGCTGACCCGGCGCCACGGCGTCACCCAGCTCCAGCTCTCCGCCAGCCTGTTCAACTTCCTGCTGGAGGAGTTCCCGGAGACCTACGACGACCTCAAGGTCGCCTTCACGGCCGGCGAGCGGGCCTCCGTCACCCATGTCGGCAAGGCGCTCGGCCAGTACCCGGACCTGGTCGTCGCCAACGGCTACGGCCCGGTGGAGAGCCTCGGCCTCACCACCTGCCACCGCGCCACCCCCGAGGACGCCGCCGGCGCCGCCATCCCGATCGGCCGCCCGCTGCACGGCAAGGCCGTCCACGTCCTCGACGAACTGCTGCGGCCCGTCCCCGACGGTGCCACCGGCGAGCTGTACGCGTCCGGCGGCGGCCTCGCCCACGGCTACGTCGGCCGGCCCGCGCTGACCGCCGAACGCTTCGTCGCCGCCCCCTTCGGCGCCCCCGGCGAGCGGCTCTACCGTACCGGCGACCTCGGCCACCGGCGCCCGGACGGCCTGCTGGAGATCACCGGCCGGATCGACGACCAGGTCAAGGTCCGCGGCTTCCGGGTCGAGCCCGGCGAGATCGAGGACGCGCTGACCCGCCACCCCGCCGTCCGCGAGGCCGCCGTCACCGTCCACACGCCCGCCCCCGGCGACCACCGGCTCGCCGCCTACGTCACCCTCGACGCGGGCACGGGCGCCCCCGCCCCGGAGGTGCTGCTGGACCACCTGGCCGCCCTGCTGCCCGAGCACATGGTGCCCGCGAGCGTCGACGTGCTGGAGGCGCTGCCGCTCAACCCCAACGGCAAGGTCGACCGCAAGGCCCTGCCCGCCCCCGCCGGGCGCCGCGCCGCCGATCCGGCCGACGCGCTCACCCCGCACCAGCGGCTGGTCGCCGACGCCGTGCGCTCCGTCCTCGACCTGCCCGAGGACCTCGGTCCGGACACCAACTTCTTCCGGATCGGCGGCAACTCGCTGGCGGCCGTGCGGGTCGCGATGAAGCTCTCGCAGCAGACCGGCACGCGCGTCCCGCCGCACGTGGTGTTCCGCGGCCGCACCGTGGGCGCCATCGCCGAACGGCTGGCCTCGTGACGACCGCCCGCCCCGACACCAGCCGGACAGGAAGGAACGACACCGTGAGCCCGGCAGCCGAACCCGCCCGCACCGCACCCGTCTCCGGCCTCCAGCGCGGCCTCTGGTTCCTCGACCGACTGGACCCGAGCAGCGTCACCTACACCACCCCCTGGACGTACGACGTCACCGGCCCGCTCGACCTCGGCCTGCTGGCCCGCGCCCTGGACGCCGTCGCCGCCCGGCAGGAGGCCCTGCGCACCACGTTCGCCCTGCACCCCGACGGCCCCCGCCAGCACGTCCACCCCGGCCTGACGGTCCCGCTCGCCGTCACCGACCTGCGCACCCTCCCCGAGGATGAACGGGACGGCCGCGCCGAGGAGTTGATCGCCGAACGCGCCGCCGAGCCGTTCGACCTCGCCGCCGGCCCGCTGCTGCGCGCCGAGGCGATCCGGCTCGCCGACGAGCGCACCACCCTGCTGTTCGTCGTCCACCACATCATCTGGGACGGCTGGTCGGCCGAGCTCTTCGAACGCGAACTCGCCGAGTCCTACCGGGCGCTCGCCGACCGGCGGACGCCGGACCTGCCGGCCCTCACCACCCGGTACGCCGACTGGGCCGAGGAGGAGCGGCACACCTCCTACGAGGAGCACCTCGCCCACTGGAAGGACCGCCTCGACGGCGCCCCCGCCCTGCTCGACCTGCCCGGCGACCGCCCGCGCCCCGCCGAGCGCGGCGAGCACGGCGCCACCGAGCACTTCGCACTCGCCCCCGGCAGCGCCGCCCGCGTCCGGGCCCTCGCCGAACAGGAGGGCGCCACCCCGTTCACCGTCCAGCTCGCCGCCTTCGCCCTGCTGCTGAACCGCTGGACCGGCGCCGACGACCTGCTCGTCGGCACCCCGGTCACCACCCGGGGCCGCCCCGAACTCGCCGACCTGCTCGGCTACTTCGTCAACCTGCTGCCGCTGCGCATCCGGCTCGCCCCGGACGCGACCTTCCGCGCCCTGGTCGCCGACATCCAGGACGGCGCCTTCGACGCCTTCGGCTACCTCGACCTGCCCTTCGACCAGCTGGTCGACCACCTCGGCACCGCCCGCACCCCGCAGCACCCGCCGCTGGTCCAGGTGGTGTTCGGCGCCCACGGCGAGGACCGCACGCCGCTCGCCCTCGGCGCGGCCACCGGCCGGCGCACCGTCCGATCCAACGGCACCAGCAAGTTCGACCTGACCTGGTCCGTCTTCGAACCCGCCGAGGACGCCGGCGGTGAACTGCGCGGCGAGGCCGAGTACAGCACCGACCTCTTCGACCCCGCCACCGTCCGGCGCCTCGCCGCCGACTACGCGGCCCTGCTGGACGCCGCCCTCGCCGACCCGGACGCCACCGTGCTCCGGCTCACCGCCGCCCCCGCGGCCGGACAGCGCCCCCGGCCCGCCCGGCTCGACGAGGGCCACTGCCTGCACCACCTCTTCGAGCGCGCCGTCGACGCGTACGGCGATCGCCCGGCCGTCGCCGACGGGCGGGAGAGCCTCGACTACGCCGAACTCGACCGCCGCGCCAACCGGTTGGCGCACACCCTGCGCGCCGCCGGAGTACGCCCCGGCGACCGGGTCGGCCTGCTGCTGGAACGCACCGTCGCCGTCCCGGTCGCGATCCTCGCCGTCCTCAAGACCGGCGCCGCCTACGTGCCCGTCGACCTCGCCGCCCCCGCCGACCGGGCCGCCCTGGTCTTCGGCGACACCGCGGTCACCGCCGTCCTCACCGACCGCCCCGACCGCGCCCCCGCCGGCCCCTGGCAGACCCTCGACCTCACCGCCAGGGCCGCCGAGATCGCCGCCCGGCCCGACACCCGCCCGTCCGCCGCCGGCCGCCCCGGCGACCTCGCCTACCTGATCTTCACCTCCGGCTCCACCGGCCGCCCCAAGGGCGTCGCCGTCGCCCACGAGCACGTCAGCCGGCTGCTCGACTCCGGCCGCGACCACTTCGGCTTCGGCCCCGACACCGCCTGGACGCTCTTCCACAGCTACGCCTTCGACTGGACCGTCTGGGAACTGTGGGGCGCGCTGCTGCACGGCGCCCGCCTGCTCGTCGTCCCCTACCTGACCAGCCGCTCGCCCGAGGAGTTCGCCGAACTCCTCGACGACCAGCGGGTCACCCACCTCTGCCTCACCCCGTCCGCACTGCGCCAGCTCGAACCGGCCCTGCGCCGCCGCCCCCGCGCCCTGCCCGCGCTGCGCTGGATCATGCTCGGCGGCGAGGCCCTGGACCCCGGCGTCGTCCAGCGCTGGCACGACCTCGACCCGCTGCCGCCCGCCCGGCTCTGCAACCTCTACGGCATCACCGAGACCACCGTCCACGTCACGGTCCACGACGTCGCCGAGGGCGGCGCCGGCTTCGAGCGCAGCCTCATCGGCGAACCCATGCCGCACCTCACCGCCGCCGTCCTGGACGACTGGCTGCGCCCCTGCCCGCCCGGCGTCCCCGGCGAGCTCTACATCGGCGGCGGCAGCCTCGCCCACGGCTACTGGGGCCGCCCCGGCCTCACCGCCGGACGCTTCGTCGCCGACCCCGCAGGACCGCCCGGCGCCCGCCTCTACCGCACCGGCGACGTCGCCAAACGGCTGCCGGACGGCGGCCTGGAGTACGTCGGGCGCGCCGACTTCCAGGTCAAACTGCGCGGCTTCCGGATCGAGCTCGGCGAGATCGAGAACGCCCTCGCCGCCCATCCCGACGTCGACGCCTGCGTGGTCACCGTGCACGACGACCGGCTCGCCGCCTACGTCACCGGCCGCGCCCCCGACGACCTGCGCGGCTTCCTCGGCCGCTCGCTGCCCGCCTACATGGTCCCGGCGAGCGTCACCGTGCTGGACGCGCTGCCGCTCACCGTCAACGGCAAGGTCGACCGGGCCGCGCTGCCCGCCCCCGGCCGCGCCGCCCCCGAACGGGCCGGCCGGCACGTCGAGCCGCGCACCCCGGAGGAGGAACTGTTCGCCGCCGTCTGGACCGAGGTGCTCGGGGTGGGCGGGATCGGCGTCCACGACGACTTCTTCCACCTCGGCGGCGACTCCATCCGCGCCGTCCAGCTCGCCGGCGCCCTGCACGACCGCGGCTGGCAGCTCTCCCTGCGGGACGTCTTCAACGCGCCCACCGTCGCCGCCCTGCTGCCGCTGGCCCGGCCCGTCCAGGCCGACCCCGGCGCCGACCGGCCGTTCGCCCTGATCGACGAGGACGACCGCGCCGAACTGCCGCCGGGCATCGTCGACGCCTACCCGATGGTCTCCATGCAGCTGTCGATGGTCTTCCACATGGAGGTCGCCGGCGGCACCGACAGCTACCACAACGTCAACTCCTACCGCCTCGCCGGCGAACTCGACGAGACCGCGCTGCGCCGCTCCGTCAACGAGGCGATGGCCCGGCACGCCGTCCTGCGCACCGGCCTCGACCTCTCCGGCTACGGCGAACCGCTGCAACTGGTGCACGGCACGCTGCCCGCCCCCGTCGAGTTCGCCGACCTGCGCGGGCGCGGCGAGCAGGAGCAGGACGCCGCGATCCGGGCCGTCTTCGCACACCACCGCGACCGCCCGTTCGACCTCACCGCGCCCCCGCTGTTCCGGATCACCGTGCAGCGCCTGGCCGCCGACGCCTTCCAGCTGACCGTCTCCGAGCACCACGCGATCCTCGACGGCTGGAGCTTCACCTCGCTGCTCACCGAGATCCTCGAACGGCACGCGGCGCTCGCCGCCGACCCGGTCTCCGCGCCCACCCCGCCGCCGCGCACCGCCTTCCGCGACTTCGTGGCCGTCGAACGCGCCGCCGCCGCCGACCCGGACTCGCTCGCCTACTGGCACCGGCGGCTGGACGGTGCCACCGGCCAGCTCTGGCCGGGCAGCGAGCACGTCCACGAGCTGCCGCGCACCGTCGAACGGGTGCTGCCGGAGGCCCCCGGCCAGCTGCGCGCCGTCGCCGACGCGCTCGCCGTCCCGGTCAAGTCCGTCGCGCTCGCCGCCCACCTGCACGCCCTCGCCCGCATCACCGGGCGGCCCCGGGTCACCACCGGGCTGGCGATGAACGGCCGGCTGGAACGGCTCGGCGGCACCGAGGTCTACGGGCTCTTCCTCAACACCGTCCCGCTGGTCGCCGAACCGGGCGAGGACCTCGCGGCGCTGGTGCGCCACGTCCACCGCGAGGAACTCGACATGATGCCGCACCGCCGGGTGCCGTTCGCCCGGCTGGCCCGGATGATGGCCGACACCGCGCTCGACAGCCAGTTCGGCTACCTGCGCTTCCACGCCCTCGGCCGGCTCAGCGCGGCCCGCATCGAGGACGGCCGGATCGGCACCGAACCCACCTACCGGCACGAGCCGAACAGCTTCACCTTCGGCGCCTCGCTGATCCAGGACCCGGTCACCCAGCGGGTGCTGCTGGCCGTGGACCACCAGCGGGCGCTCGTCGACGACGCCACGGCGGAGGAGTTCATCGACGCCTACGCGGCGGCCCTGGCCCGCCTGGCCTCGGGCGTCTGACGGCCCCCGACTTCGAGCACCGCCCTTCCCACCCCACCTCGCACGGAGGAGTACCCCCGCCATGACCACCTTCGCGGAGCCGGCCGTCATCGCCCCCGCCCCCGCCCCTGCCACCGCCGCCACGGCCTCCGGCCTGCTGGCCCGGCTGCGCGCCGCCGTCGCCGCCCACCCCGGCCGGCCCGCCGTGCACGCCGCCGACGGCAGCCTCGACTTCGCCGCCCTGGACCGCCGCACCGCCGCCCTGGCCGCCGCCCTGCGCGCCGCCGGCGTCCGGCGCGGCGACCGGGTCGGCGTCCACCTCGCCCGCACCCTCGACCTGCCCGTCGCCCTGCTCGCCGTCTGGCGGGCCGGCGCCGCGTACGTGCCGCTCGACCCGGCCTACCCCGCCGAGCGGATCGCCTTCACGGCCGCCGACGCCGGCCTGACCGCGGTGGTGAGCGCGGAGGCGGCGCCGCCCGTCCCGGCCGGCGTCGTGGTGCTGCGCCCGGACGCCGCCGGGCCCGGGCCGCTCCAGGACGCCGACCCGCACCCGCTGGACCCCGCCTACGTCATCCACACCTCCGGCTCCACCGGCCGCCCCAAGGGCGTCGAGGTGCCGCACGGCGCCGTCGCCGACCTCGCCGCGGGCCTGGAGGACATCGGCGCCTACCGTCCCGGGCCGTCCGTCGTCGCCTGGAACGCCAGCGTCTCCTTCGACGCCTCCGTCCAGCAGTGGATCCGGATCTGCCGGGGCGACACCCTCGTGGTCGTCGACGACGCCCGGCGCGCCGACCCGGCCCGGCTGGTCGCACTGCTCGCCGAGCACGCCGTCACCGACCTCGACCTGACCCCGTCCCACTGGCAGCTGCTCCGCGAACCGCTGCTCGGCGGCGGCGCGAGCGTCCCGCGCCTGTTCATGGGCGGCGAGCCCGTCCCCGAGCGCACCTGGCGCGAACTGGCCGACGGCGGCATCGAGGCGTTCAACCTGTACGGGCCCACCGAGTGCACCGTCGACGCGATCGCCGCCCGGATCACCGGCCCCGGCCCGCACCTGGGCACGCCGCTGCCCGGCGTCCGCGTGCACCTGCTGGACGAGCGGCTGGCCCCGGTCACCGCGCCCGGCGCGGTCGGCGAACTGTACCTGGGCGGGCCCGGCCTGGCGCACGGCTACGCCGGGCGGCCGGGGCTGACCGCCGGGCGGTTCGTCGCGGACCCGACCGCGCCCGGCGAGCGGATGTACCGCACCGGCGACCAGGCCCGGCGTTCGGCGGACGGACTGCTGGAATACGTCGGGCGGGTCGACCGCCAGGTCAAGGTGCGCGGCTTCCGGATCGAACTCGGCGAGGTCGAGCACGCGGTGGCCGCCCTGGACGGGGTCACCGCCGCCGCGGTCACCGTCCACGAGCCGGCGCCCGGGGACACCCGGCTCGCCGCCTACGTCACCGGCCCCTCGGCCGACCCCGCCGCGCTTCTCGCCGCCCTGCGCCACACCCTCCCCGGCCACCTGGTTCCCTCCACGGTGACCGTCCTGGACGCCCTGCCGCTCACCCCGAACGGCAAGGTCGACCACCGCGCCCTGCCCGCCCCGGCGGTCCCGGCGGCGGCGCCGTCGGACGGGGGCGGGGGAGTGGCGGAGCAGGTCGCCGAGGTGTGGCGCACCGTGCTCGGCGTCCCCGAGGTGCTGCCCGCCGACGACTTCCTCACCCTCGGCGGCCACTCCCTCGCCGCCCTGCGCGTCGTCCACCTGCTGCGCCGCAAGCTCAACGTCGAACTCCAGCTGCGCCACCTGCTCGACGCCCCCGACCTGGCCGCCTTCACCACCACCGTCCGACACGCCGCCACCACCGGCCCGGCCCCCGCCCGCCCCACCCTCACCGCCCGCCGCCCGGCCGTCCGATGACTGGCCCCGAGCACCCGCCGGCATCGCCTCCCGCCGGTGGTCCGATGACAACCGCCACCCGCTTCGGGCCCACAGCGTTCGCCGCCCGCCCGCTGATCTCGGCCTCCGCCGTCGACCCGACGGCCTCCGCTCCGGCCGCCCGTCCCGCGAACTCGCCGGCACCTGCTTCCGGCGCTGCCCCGACGTCGGCCGCCGCCTGCCCCACGGCCCCTGCTCCGCTCGCCGGCCCCGCGACCGCACCTTCTGCCGACCGTCCCGCGGTTCCTGTCACCCACCCGCTGGTGCCCGCGGATGCGGGCTCGGTCGATGGGGTGGTGTCTGGTGGGGGGTGTTCAGCCAGGGTGTCGGTCGTGGTTCCTGCCACCCACCCGGCGACCGCCGTGGCGGCAGCCGGTGGTTGGTCGCCCACGGTGGATCCGCGCGGGGCCGGTGCATGCTCGGTGGTCTCGGCTGACGGGCCCTCGGTTGCGGCTCCTGTGCCGGCCGGCCTGTCGAACGGTCCGTCGGTCGGGCCGCCCGCTGCGGCGGACGCGCCGCAGGTCCCGGTCGCGGTTTCGGCTGACGGCCCGCCGGTGGCCTCGGCCGCAGACCTGGCTGCTGCTCCGGCCGGTGTGTCGGCCCGGCGTTCGGTGGTCTCGGTCGCGGCCGGTCCGGTGATCACCCCGGGCTCGGCGCGGATCGTGCTTCCGGGGCCGCCCGTGCCCGTGGCGGCGGGGCTGTCGGACGGCCGGCCGATCGCCCCGGCCGCTGCGGTGGCCGGCCGTCCGCCGACCGTGGCCCGTCCGTGGTCGGGGCACGCTCCGGCCGACGGTGTGCGCGGCGCCCCGGCCGTCGGTTCGGCCGTCGCGTCGACTGCCGCCGCCGACCCGCGACGGGCCGGGGTGCCGACCCGGTTCCCGGCCGCCACGGCGGCGGGCAGGACCTCTGGCGGCCTGCCGATCGGCCCCGCCGCGGACCTCCCGGGCCCGGGGCATGCAGAGGTCTCCTCCGGGCCGCCTGTCTCCGTGGCCGGCGGCTCCTCCGACGGTCCGCCGACAGCATCCCGCCCGGGCCCGGGGCGTGCCTCGGAGCCGGGCGCGCCCGGACCGGCGAGAGGGGGCGCGGCGGAGGCTCGGCCCTCCGCCTCCTCCCGTCCGCCGATCACCGCCCGGCCGCGCCCCGCCGCAGGCGCCCTCCCGCACCGTCCGCCGACCGGCGTCCGCCCGAGGCCGGTAGCAGCTCCGCCACCGGCGCCGGTGCCGCCGCCCGTCCGGGCCGTGCCCGCCGCGCGCCCCCGGGCCGAGGGGGACTGGTTCCTCCTCCCGGCCCCCCAACCCGCCGCGCCCGTACGGCTGTTCTGCTTCCCGCACGCCGGGGGCGACGCCACCGCCTTCACGCCGCTCGCCCGGGCCATCGCGCCCGCCGCCGAGGTGTGGGCGCTGCGGCCGCCGGCCCGGGGCGGCCGCAGCCGGGACCCGATGCCCGCCGACTTCGCGGCCCTGGTCGAGGCCGCTGCCCAAGCCCTCGCCCCGCACCTCGGGGCCGGCCGCCGGGTCGCCTTCTACGGGCAGAGCTTCGGCGCCCTGCTCGCCTACGAGGTGGCCCGGGCGCTGCCCGCCGACCGACGGCCCGAGCTGGTGGTGGTGGCCGGGGCGCCGTGCCCGGCCGAGTGGACCGAGCGCGAGTCCAAGGACCTCGACGCGGGTGAACTCCTGCGCCTGACGGGCCTGGAGGAGCTGGTCCGGGCCGATCCGGAGCTGGTCGAGCTCGCCCTCGGCGGCATCCGCACCGACCTCGCCGTGAGCGCCACCTACCGCCACCGCCCGCACGCGCCGATCGGCTCCGCGCTCTACGCGCTGGCCGGCGCCGACGACCCGATGCTCGCCACCACCGACCTCACCGGCTGGGCCGCCCACACCCGGGGCGCCTTCGGCCACCGCGTCCTGCCCGGCGGGCACCTGCTCGCCACCGTCGACCGGCCCGGCCCGGTCGACCTCCTGAGCACCCTCCTGAACCCCCTCCCGACCAGCACCGAGGAGCAGCAGCCATGGTGACCACCACCTCCGTCGACCTCACCGACCCCGCCCTGTGGGCGCGCCCCGACACCCCGGAGCTGGTCGCCGAACTCCGGGCCGAGGCGCCCGTGCACCGCACCGACACCGTCGACGACGGGCCGATCTGGTCGGTGATGACCTACCGGGAGTCGGCCGACGTGCTGCGCAACGCGGCCGTGTTCAGCTCGGAGTCCGGCTCGCTGCTGGGCGCCGGCGTCGGCAACGTCCCGGTCGGCTCGGGCCGGATGATGGCCCTCACCGACCCGCCCCGGCACCGTGAACTGCGGGCCCCCGCCAACCCGTTCTTCTCCAAGGGCGGGGTGCGCGGCGCCTCCCGCTCGATCGCCGACCGGGCCGCCGAACTGTTCGACCGGGCCGTGGAGCAGGGCGAGGCGGACCTCGTCGACGTGGTCTCCGCGCTGCCGCTGGCCGTCATGTGCGACCTGCTGGACGTCCCGGAGCAGGACCGCGACATGATGGTCCGGGTCTGCGACGTGGCGTTCCTCGGCGCCACCCCGGAGGAACGCCGGGCCGGGCACCAGCAGTTGATCCCCTACCTGCTGCACCAGGTGATGCTGCGGCGCAGCGATCCGCGCGACGACCTCATCTCGATGATGGCCACCTACAAGGTGAACGGCCGGCTGCTGCCGGTCGAGGACGTCGTGCTCAACCTGGACAACATCGTGGTCGGCGGGGTCCAGACGGTCCGCCACACCGCCGCGATGGGGCTGCACACCCTGGTCAACCGCCCCGACCTGTGGCGGAAGCTGCAGCGCGGCGAGGTGTCCATGGACTCCGCCGTGGACGAGCTGCTGCGCTGGACCTCGGTCGGGCTGCACACGCTGCGCACCGCCACCAGGGACATCGAGCTGGCCGGGCGGCAGATCCGGCGCGGCGACCGGGTGGCGGTCTGGGTGTGGTCGGCGAACCGGGACCCGGAGGCCTTCGAGGCACCGGAGGAGATCCGCCTGGACCGCTCGCCCAACAAGCACCTGGCGCTCGGCCTGGGCGCCCACTACTGCATCGGCGCGCCGCTGGCGAAGACCGAGCTGAGCGCGCTGTTCACGGCGGCGCTGGAGAAGGCGTCGTCGATCGAGCCGGCCGGTCCGGTGGAGTACAACCGCTCGATCATCAACTTCGGCCTGGACCGCTTCCCGGTTCGTCTCGCACCCCGCTGAGCGCCGCACGGCACCATCCCGCACAGCACAGCACGGCACCATCCCGCGCACACCCGCCCCGCGCCGAGGCCCGCGCAGGAGGACGGCAGTCATGGAACTGCCGCTCTCCTGCCGGGCCTCGTGCCGCTTCCGGGCCGGGCCCGCCCCTACCTTCGAACCACCGCACCACGACCACCCGCGACCACCACCTCACCGAGGAGACCACCGTGAGCAACCCGTTCGAGGACGACAGCGCCGGCTACCTCGTCCTGGTCAACGACGAGAACCAGCACTCGCTCTGGCCGGTCTGGATCGACGTGCCGGCCGGCTGGACCACCGTCCACGGCGAGGCCCCCCGCCAGGAGTGCCTGGACTGGATCGAGGCCAACTGGACCGACATCCGCCCGGCCTCGCTGGTCGCCGGCCTCGACCGCCGGTGAGCGCCGCCATGGTCACCTGGGAGCTGAACCCCGGCCGCCCGGCCCTCGCCCACGTGCCGGCCGTCGCCGACCTCGCCGAGGGCTGCGCCTGGCTGCGGGCCCACGAGGACGAGCTGACCGCCGCGCTGCACGAGCACGGCACGGTCTTCCTGCGCGGCCTGCCGGTCGCCGCCACCGAGGACGTCGCCGCCGTCCGCGACGTGCTGATCCCCGAGCCCACCCCGTACCGGGAGAAGGCCACCCCGCGCAGCGACTTCGGCAACGGCGTCTTCTCGTCGACGGACCTGGCGGCCGCCCTGCCGATCCGGATGCACAACGAGAACAGCTACACGCTGACCTTCCCCGGCCGGCTGCTGTTCGCCTGCCTGATCGCCCCGGAGGAGGGCGGCGCCACCCCGACGGCGGACGTCCGCAAGGTCCTCGCCGCCCTGCCGCCGCACCTGGCGGAGCGCGGCCGGACCTCCGGCTGGACGCTCAGCCGCAGCTACTCGGAGTACGTCTCGCTGCCCTGGCGGACCGCCTTCGCCACCGAGGACCCCGCCGAGGTCGAGCGCTACTGCCGGGAGAACGGCATCAGCTGGGAGTGGCTGGAGGACGGAACCCTGCGCACCAGCCAGCTGCGCCCGGCCACCATCCACCACCCGCACACCGGCGAGGAGGCCTGGTTCAACCACCTGGCCTTCTGGAACGAGTGGTCGCTGGACCCGGACATCCGGGAGGCCATGGTCGAGGAGTTCGGCCCGGACGGCCTGCCGTTCAACACGGGCTTCGGCGACGGCGAGCCGCTCACCCGCGAGGACGCCGACGCGCTGAACGCCGCCTACGAGGCGGCCACCGTCCGGGAGACCTGGCAGGTCGGCGACGTGATGCTGGTCGACAACGTGCTCTGCGCGCACGGCCGCGACCCGTACCGCGGCGACCGGAAGATCGCCGTCGCGATGGGCCGCCCGGTCGACGTCCTCGACTGCCGCCCCTCGGTCCTGCCGACCACCGCCGTCGCCGCGTGACGGCGCCCCCCACCCGCCCGTGACGTGAGCAGAGGAAGCACCGTGATCCCGGTTTCGTACGCACAACAGCGTCTGTGGCTGATCGACCAGATCGAAGGGCCGACCGCGCTCTACAACCTGCCGTTCGCGGTCCGCCTGCGCGGCCCGCTCGACACCGCCGCGCTGCGCGCCGCGACGGCGGACGTGGTCGCCCGGCACGAGGCCCTGCGCACGGTGTTCCCGGTGGACGACGAAGGCGTGCCGGTGCAGCACATCCTGCCGTCCGAGGAGGCGTCGATCGCCTTCGCGACGGTGGAGTGCGCATCGGCCGGCTACCCGGCCCTGCGGGACGCGGAAGCCGCCCACACCTTCGACCTGAGAACCGAACTCCCCATCCGGGTCACGGTCTTCTCGCTCACCCCGACCGACGGGGGAACCCCCGAGCACGTGCTGCTCGTGGTGCTGCACCACATCGCCGGCGACGGCTGGTCGCTCGGCCCGCTGCTGCGCGACCTCGCCGCCGCCTACTCCGCCCGCCTCACGGCCGCCGAGCCGCAGTGGGAGCCGCTGCCGGTCCAGTACGCCGACTACGCCCTGTGGCAGCGCGAGCTGCTCGGCGAGGAGTCCGACCCGCACAGCCTGATGAGCCGTCAACTCGACTACTGGAGAGGAGTCCTGTCCGGCCTGCCGGAGGAGCTTGAGCTTCCGGCGGACCGCCCCCGCCCGCCCGTGCCGACCGGCGCCGCCGACGCCGTGCCGTTCGCCTTCCCGCCCGCCCTGCACGCCGCGCTGGCCGACCTCGCCCGCGGCCACCGCGCCACCCTGTTCGCGGTGCTCCAGGCGGGCCTGGCCGCGCTGTTCACCCGGCTCGGCGCCGGTACCGACATCCCGCTCGGCACCGGCGTGGCCGGCCGCTCCGACGAGGCGCTGAGCGACCTGGTCGGCTTCTTCGTCAACACGCTGGTCCTGCGCACCGACACTTCCGGCGACCCGTCCTTCGCCGAACTCCTCGGCCGCGTGCGGGAGTCCCAGCTGGACGCCTTCGCGAACCAGGACGTGCCGTTCGAGCGGCTGGTCGAGGAGGCCAACCCCGCCCGCGCGCTCGGCCGCCACCCGCTGTTCCAGACCCTGCTGGTGCTCCAGAACCACGAGGAGGGCGAACTCGGCCTGCCCGGTCTAGAGTCGGCGCCCGAGCCGCTCGGCCTGCGGGTCGCCAAGTTCGACCTCAACATCGGCGTCACCGAGCGGCACGGCCCGGACGGCGCCCCGGCCGGCCTGGAGGGCTCGGTCGAGTACGCGGCCGACCTGTACGACCGGGCCACCGTCACCGCCCTGTTCGAGCGCTTCGGCCGGCTGCTCGCCGCCGCCGCTGCCGACCCGCAGGCGCCGATCGGCACCCTGGACGTCCTCGCCCCCGAGGAGCACGCCCGCCTCGCCGAGGATTGGAACGCCACCGCCGCGCCCGTCCGCACCGGCTCGCTGCCCGCCCTGTTCGAGGCCCGGGCCGCCCGTACCCCGGACGCGGTCGCCCTCGCCCACGACGGCGGCGCCGTGACGTACGTCGAGCTCAACGCCCGCGCCAACCGCCTCGCCCACCACCTGGTCGCGGCGGGCGTCGGCCCGGAGTCGCCGGTCGCCCTGCTCATGGAGCGCTCGGTGGACCTGGTGGTCGCCACCCTCGCCGTGCTCAAGGCCGGCGGCTGCTACGTGCCGATGCACGCGAGCCTGCCGCCCGAGCGGATGACCGCGCTGCTCGCCGACACCGCGGCGCCCGTCCTGCTCACCGACCGTGCCGAGCCCGGCTTCGCGCACACCGCCACCGTGGTCCGCCCCGGCGACGAGGCGCACGCGCCGGACCACGACCTCGCGCTGCCCGTCCACCCGGACCGGCTGGCCTACGTGATGTTCACCTCCGGCTCCACCGGCACCCCCAAGGGCGTCGCCGTCCGCCACCGCGACGTCGTCGACCTCGCCGACGACCGCCGCTGGCGCGACGGCCGGCACGAGCGGATCCTGCTGCACTCCCCGCACGCCTTCGACGCCGCCACCTACGAGCTGTGGGCGCCGCTGCTGCACGGCGGCACGGTCGTCGTCGCCCCGCCCGGCACCCTGGACGCCGCCGCCCTGCACGCCCTCGCCGTCCGGCACGGCGTCACCGCCGTCTTCCTCACCAAGGCGCTGTTCGACCTGGTCGCCGAGCAGGCCCCGGAGGCCTTCCGCGCGCTGCGCACCGTCTGCACCGGCGGCGAGGCCGCGTCCGGCACCCTGATGCGCCGGGTCCTCGACCACTGCCCGGACCTGCTGCTCGCCCACGTCTACGGGCCCACCGAGGCCACCACCTTCGCCACCCACCACCACCTGCTGCCCGCCGACCTGGACGGCCCCCGGGCGCCGATCGGCCTGCCGCTGGACAACATGCGCGCCCACGTCCTGGACGCCCGCCTCCGGCCGGTGCCGCCCGGCGTGCCCGGCGAGCTGTACATCGCCGGCGCGGGCCTGGCCCGCGGCTACTGGCACCGGGCCGCGCTGACCGCCGAGCGCTTCGTCGCCGACCCCTACGGCGAGGGCGGCCGGATGTACCGCACCGGCGACCTGGTGCGCCGCCGGGCCGACGGCGCCATCGAGTTCCTCGGCCGGATCGACGGCCAGGTCAAGCTGCGCGGGTTCCGGATCGAGCTCGGCGAGATCGAGGCCGCGCTCTCCCGCCACCCCGCCGTGCGCCAGGTCGTCGTGGTCGCCCGCGAGGACCGCCCCGGCGACACCCGGCTGGTCGGCTACTGCGCCGCCGCCCTCGACACCGCCACCGAGAGCGACGCCACCGAGAGCGCCGCCACCGCCAGCGCCGAACTCGCGGCCGCGCTCAAGCGGTTCGCCGCCGAGACGCTGCCCGGCTACATGGTCCCGTCCGCCGTCGTGGTGCTTCCCGCGCTGCCGCTGAACGCCAACGGCAAGGTCGACCGGCGCGCCCTGCCCGCCCCCGACCTCACCGCCGACGCCGCCGGCACCGGCCGCGCCCCGCGCGACGAGCGCGAGCAGGTCCTGTGCGCGCTGTTCGGCGAACTCCTCGGCCTCGACGACGTCACCATCGACGACGACTTCTTCGCCCTCGGCGGCCACTCCCTGCTCGCCACCCGCCTGGTCGGCCGGGTGCGCGCCGAACTCGGCGCCGAACTCGCCATCGGCGACCTCTTCCGGGCCCCGACCGTCGCCGCCCTCGCCGCCCGCATCGCCGGCGCCCCGGCCCGCCCCGCGCTGCGCCCCGAGCCGCGCCCCGAGCACCTGCCGGTCTCCTTCGCCCAGCGCCGCCTCTGGTTCCTCGGCAAGGCCGAGGGCCCCGCCGCCACCTACAACGTCACCCTCGCCCTGCGGCTGACCGGCCCGCTGGACACCGCCGCCCTCGAAGCCGCCCTCGGCGACGTCGCCGACCGCCACGAGAGCCTGCGCACCGTCTTCACCGAACGCGACGGCGTGCCGCACCAGCGGGTGCTGCCCGCGCCGCCCGCCCCGCTGCTCACCGTCACCGACCGCCCCGCGCAGGACCTCGTCCACCACACCTTCGACCTGGCCGCGGACGTCCCGCTGCACGCCTACCTGCGCCCCGAGGGCCCCGAGGAGCACGTCCTCACCCTGGTGATGCACCACATCGCCAGCGACGGCTGGTCGCTGCGCCCGCTGTTCCGCGACCTCGCCGAGGCCTACTCCGCCCGCCGCGCCGGTGCCGCGCCCGAGTGGGCGCCGCTGCCCGTCCAGTACGCCGACTACACCCTCTGGCAGTACCGGCTGCTCGGCGCGGAAAACGACCCCGGGTCACTGCTCCGCGGTCAGCTCGCCCACTGGCGCGAGGCCCTGGCCGGCCTGCCCGACGAGCTGCCGCTGCCGCTGGACCGCCCGCGCCCGCCGGTGCCCACCCACCGCGGCGACGTCGTCGAACTGGAACTCGACGCCGCCCTGCACACCCGGCTCACCGCCCTGGCCGCCGAGCACGGCGCCACCCTGTTCATGGTTCTCCAGGCCGCCTACGCCGCCCTGCTGCACCGCTTCGGCGCCGGCGACGACCTGCCGATCGGCACCCCGCTGGCCGGCCGGCTGGACACCGCGCTCGACGACCTGGTCGGCTTCTTCGCCAACACCCTGGTGCTGCGCACCGACCTCGGCGGCGCGCCCACCTTCGCCGAGCTGCTGGGCCGGGTCCGGGAGGCCGGACTGGCCGCCTACGCCCACCAGGACGTGCCGTTCGAGCGGCTGGTCGAGGAGCTCAACCCGGCCCGCACGCTGGCCCGGCACCCGTTGTTCCAGGTGATGATCGCCTTCGACAACACCGCCGGCGGCGGCCCCGCCTTCCCCGGCACCCGCGCCGCCTACGAGCCGCTCGGCCTGCCCACCACGCCCTTCGACCTCACCCTCAACCTCTCGGAGCGCCACCACCCCGACGGCGCCCCGGCCGGGATCGCCGGCGGCCTGGAGTTCGCCGTCGACCTGTTCGACCGCGCCACCGCCGAACGGCTGGCCGCCGCGCTGGTCCACCTGCTCGCCCAGGCCGCCGAGCACCCGCACCGCCCGATCGCCGACCTGGACGTGCTCGGTGCGGCGGGGCACGCGGCGCTCGCCCGCTGGCACGACACCGCCCGACCCGGCGGCGAGGTGCTGCTCCCGGCCGCCTTCGCCGCCCAGGCCGCCGCCACCCCGGCCGCGACCGCCCTGGTCTTCGGCGAACTAAGCCTGAGCTACGCCGAGTTGAACGACCGCGCCAACCGCCTCGCGCACGGCCTGGCCGCCGCCGGCATCGGCCCCGAGTCGCTGGTCGCGCTCGCCGTGCCCCGCTCGGCCGAGTCGATCGTCGCCCTGCTCGCCGTGCTCAAGGCCGGCGCCGCCTACCTGCCGCTGGACTCCGACTACCCGCGCGACCGGCTCGCCCACATGCTGGCCGACGCCCGCCCGGCCGTCGTGCTCAGCACCGAGGGCTGGCCGCTGCCCGAGGTGCTGGACGGCCTGACCGTGCTGCCCGCCGACGCCGCCGCCTGGGCGGACCGGCCCGCCGGCGACCCGCCCGTGCGGGTCGGCCCCGAGCACGCCGCCTACGTCATCTACACCTCCGGCTCCACCGGCCGCCCCAAGGGCGTCGTGGTCCGCCACGGCGGCCTCGCCAACCTGTACGGATTCCACCGCGACGAAACCCTCGGGCTCGCCCGACAGGCCCACCCCGGGCGGCGGTTCACCTTCGCCTCGACCGCCTCGACGTCCTTCGACACCTTCCTCGAAGGGGTGCTCTGGCTGGTCGCCGGCCAGGAGCTGCACCTGCTGGACGACGACCTGCGCCGCGACGCCGCCGCCATCGTCCGCTACCTCGCCCGCACCGGCGCCGACGTCCTCGACGTCACCCCCGGCCAGGCCGAACGGCTGGTCGAGGAAGGCCTGCTCACCGGCTGCCCGCCGGCCGTCCTGATGCTCGGCGGCGAAGCCTGCGGCCAGCACCTGTGGACCACCCTGTCCGCCGCCCCCGACACCCTCGCGCTCAACATCTACGGACCCACCGAGTGCACCGTCGACGCCCTGCACCACCGCCTCGACGCCACCGTGACCCGGCCGGTGATCGGCCGCGCGCTGTCCAACCTGCGCGCCCACCTCCTCGACGAGCGGCTGCGTCCGGTTCCGGTCGGCGTGCCCGGCGAGCTGTACCTGAGCGGCGTGGGCCTGGCCCGCGGCTACCTCGGCCGCCCGGCGCTGACCGCCGAGCGCTTCGTCGCCGACCCGTACGACGACGGCGCCCGGATGTACCGCACCGGCGACCTCGCCCGCCGCCGCGCCGACGGCACGGTGGAGTTCCTCGGCCGCACCGACCACCAGGTGAAGGTGCGCGGCTTCCGGATCGAGCCCGGCGAGATCGAGACCGTCCTGGCCGCCCACCCGGACGTGCGGCAGGCCGCCGTGCTCCCGCACCGGGACGGCACGGCCGGCACCCGGCTGGTCGCCTACCTGGTCACCGGCGCCGACCCGGCCGAGGTGCGCGCCCACGCGGCCGCCGCCCTGCCCGACTACATGGTCCCGGCCGCCTTCGTGACGCTGGACGCGCTGCCGCTCAACGTCAACGGCAAGCTCGACCGGGCCGCCCTGCCCGCCCCCGACTTCACCGCGACCGCCGGCGGCCGGGCCGCCCGCGACGCCCGCGAGGAGATCCTCTGCGGCCTGTTCGCCGACGTCCTCGGCCTGCCCGGCGCCGTCTCGATCGACGACGACTTCTTCGCCCTCGGCGGCCACTCGCTGCTCGCCACCAGGCTGCTCAGCCGCGTCCGCGCCACCCTCGGCGCCGAACTCGGCATCCGGGACGTCTTCGAGGCCCCGACCGTCGCCGGCCTCGCCGACCGCCTGGACGGCGCCGACGCCCGGCCCGCGCTCACCGCCGGCGAGCGCCCGGAGCGCCTGCCGCTCTCCTTCGCCCAGCAGCGGCTCTGGCTGATCGACCGGATGGAGGGCCCCGGCGCCCTCTACAACATGCCGCTCGCGCTGCGCCTGACCGGCGAACTCGACCTCGCCGCGCTCACCGCCGCGCTGGCCGACCTGACCGCCCGGCACGAGAGCCTGCGCACCGTGATCGCCGAGCACGACGGCGAGCCCCACCAGCGGATCCTCCCCGGCGCCGCCGTGCCGGTCGAACTCCTCGACTGCGCACCGGAGTCCGTCGAGGCCGAGGTCGAGCGCGCCGCCCGCCGCCCGTTCGACCTGGCCGCCGAACCGCCCGTCCGGGTCACCCTGCTGCGCATCGCCGAGCACGACCACGTGCTCGTCGTCGCCCTGCACCACATCGTCGGCGACGGCTGGTCGATGGGCCCGCTGCTGCGCGACCTCGCCGAGGCCTACACCCTGCGCCTGGGCGGAGAGTCGCCGGTGCGCGACCCGCTGGCCGTCCAGTACGCCGACTACGCGCTGTGGCAGCGCCGACTGCTCGGCGACGAGGCCGACCCGCAGAGCCTCGCCGCCCGCCAACTCGCCTACTGGCGCGAGACCCTGGCAGGGCTGCCGGAGGAGATCGCGCTGCCCGTCGACCGCCCGCGCGGCACCCGGGCCGACCACCGCGGCGGCCGGGTCGCGCTGCCGATCGGCCCCGCGCTCCACCGCTCCCTGGTCGCGCTGTCCCGCGAGCACCGGGTCACCCTCTTCATGACCTGCCAGGCCGCGCTGGCCGCGCTGCTCACCCGCCTGGGCGCCGGCACCGACGTGCCGATCGGCTCGGTGGTGGCCGGCCGCTCGGACGAGGCGCTGGACGACCTGGTCGGCTTCTTCGTCAACACCCTGGTCCTGCGCACCGACACCTCGGGCGACCCCTCCTTCACCGAACTCCTCGGCCGGGCGAGGGAGACCGGCCTCGGCGCCTACGCCCACCAGGACGTGCCGTTCGAGCGCCTGGTCGAGGAGCTCAACCCGGCCCGCTCGCTGGCCCGGCACCCGCTGTTCCAGGTCGCGATGGTCCTCCAGTCCACCGGTGAGGGCGAGTTGGAGCTGCCCGGCCTGAGCGTCGAGGCGCTGCCCTCGGACACCGGCGTCGCCAAGTTCGACCTGAACGTCACCCTGGAGGAGTTCTTCGGCCCCGACGGCACCCCCGCCGGCATGGACTGCGCGATCGACTACGCGACCGACCTGTTCGACCGGGAGACGGCGGAGGCGATCGCCGCCCGCTTCGGCCGGCTGCTGACCGCCGTCGTGGCCGACCCCGGGCAGCCGATCGGCCGGGCGGACCTGCTCGCCGACGGCGAGCGCGCGGAACTCCTCGGCGGCCACCGCCCGTTGCCCGGGCACGTGCCGCTGGTCCCGGAGGCCTTCGCCGCGCAGGCGGCGGCGACACCCGAGGCGACCGCCCTGGTCTTCGGCGGAACCCGGCTCGACTACGCCGAGTTGGACGCCCGGGCCAACCGGCTCGCGCACGGCCTGCTGGCCGCCGGCATCGGCCCGGAGTCCGTGGTCGCGCTCGCCCTGCCCCGCTCGGCGGAGACCGTGGTCGCCCAACTGGCCGTGCTCAAGGCCGGCGCCGCCTTCCTGCCGCTGGACGCCGAGTACCCGCTGGAGCGCACCGCCCACATGCTGGCCGACGCCCGCCCGGCCGTTGTGCTCAGCACCGAGGGCTGGCCGCTGCCCGAGGCACTGGACGGCCTGACCGTGCTGCCCGCCGACGCCGCCGCCTGGGCCGACCGGCCCGCCGGCGCCCCGGCCGTCCGCACCGACCCGGCCGACGCCGCCTACGTCATCTACACCTCCGGCTCCACCGGCCGCCCCAAGGGCGTGCTGGTCACGCACGGTTCGATCGCGGCGCTGCTGGCCCAGCACCGGGCCGAGACCTTCCACGGGCGGGCCGAGGGCCGGCTGCGCGTCGCACTCACCGCCTCGCTCTGCTTCGACGCCTCCTGGGACAGCCTGCTCTGGATGGTCGCCGGGCACGAACTGCACCTGATCGGCGACGACCTGCGCCGCGACGCCGCCGCGCTCGTCCAGCACCTGCACACCGCCCGGATCGGCGTCGTCAACGTCACCCCGAGCTACGCCGAACAGCTCGTCGCCGAGGGCCTGCTGGACGGCGGGGGCGCCCCGCGGGTGCTGCTCCTCGGCGGCGAGGCGGTCGGCCAGGCCCTGTGGACCAGGCTGCGCGAGGCCGCCCCGCACACCACCGGCCACAACCTCTACGGCCCCACCGAGGCCACCGTCGACACCCTGCTCCAGTCCTACGCCGACTCCGAGCGCCCCTCGCTGGGCCACACCGTGCTCGGCACCCGCGCCTACGTCCTCGACGAGCACCTGACCCCCGTCCCGGCCGGCGTGCCCGGTGAGCTCTACCTGGCCGGCCACAGCCTGGCCCGCGGCTACCTCGGCCGGGCCGCCCTCACCGCCGAGCGCTTCGTCGCCGACCCCTTCACACCCGGCACCCGGATGTACCGCACCGGCGACCTGGTCCGGCGCACCCGCGACGGCGGCCTCGACTGCCTCGGCCGCACCGACCACCAGGTCAAGGTCCGCGGCTTCCGCATCGAACTCGGCGAGATCGAGCAGGCCCTGGCCCGTCACGAGACCGTCCGCCAGGCCGTCGTCACCGTCCACGAGAGCGCCGACGGGGACCGCCGACTGGTCGCCCACTGCGCCACCGGCGCCGCGTCCGGCCCCGAACTCGCCCAGGAACTCCGCCGGTTCGCCGCCGACTGGCTGCCCGCCTACATGGTCCCGGCCGCCGTCGTCCCGCTCGCCGCCCTCCCGCTGACCGGCAGCGGCAAGATCGACCGCAACGCCCTGCCCGCCCCCGACCTCACCCTGTCCGCCGGCGGCCGCGCGGCCCGCACCACCCGCGAGGAACTGCTCTGCGGACTGTTCGGCGAAGTCCTCGGAGCGGACCGGGTCACGATCGACGACGACTTCTTCGCCCTCGGCGGCCACTCGCTGCTGGCCATGAAGCTGGCCGGCCGGGTCCGGACCACCCTCGGCGCCGAACTCGGCATCCGGGACGTCTTCGAGGCCCCGACCGTCGCCGGCCTCGCCCAGCGGCTGGACGGCGGAGCGCAGGCCCGCCCCGCCCTCACCGCGGGCGGGCGCCCGCAGCGGCTGCCGCTCTCCTTCGCCCAGCGCCGGCTCTGGCTGATCGACCGGATGGAGGGCCCGAGCTCCCTCTACAACCTGCCGCTGGCCCTGCGGATCGGCGGCCCGCTCGACCCCGCCGCGCTGGCCGCCGCGCTGGCCGACCTGGTCGCCCGGCACGAGAGCCTGCGCACGGTGATCGCCGAGCAGGACGGCGAGCCGTACCAGCGGATCGTCCCCGCCGAGGAGGCCCGCGTCCCCTTCGAGCACCGCACCACCGCGCCCGCCGACCCCGCCGCCGCGCTGGCCGGGTACGCGGACCTGCCCTTCGACCTCGCCGCCGACCTGCCGATCCGCGCCCAGCTCCTCCCGGCGGGCGACGGCAGCGGCGACCACCTGCTGCTCCTCGTCCTGCACCACATCGCCGGTGACGGCCGGTCGATGGAGCCGCTGCTGCACGACCTCGCCGCCGCCTACGCCGCCCACCGCGACGGCACCGCGCCCGACCGGCGCCCGCTGCCCGTCCAGTACGCCGACTACGCGCTGTGGCAGCGCCGACTGCTCGGCGACGAGGCCGACCCGCAGAGCCTCGCCGCCCGCCAACTCGCCTACTGGCGCGAGGCCCTGGCAGGCCTGCCGGAGGAGATCGCGCTGCCCGCCGACCGCCCCCGGCGCGCCGACAGCTCCCACCGCGGCGAGCGCGTCGTCCTGCCGCTCGGCGCCGAACTCCACGGCGGCCTGGTCCGGTTGGCGCGCGAGCACCGGGTGACGATGTTCATGGCCCTGCAAGCCGGACTCGCCGCGCTGCTCACCCGCCTCGGCGCCGGCACCGACGTGCCGATCGGCTCGGTGGTGGCCGGCCGCTCGGACGAGGCGCTGGACGACCTGGTCGGCTTCTTCGTCAACACCCTCGTGCTGCGCACCGACAGTTCCGGCGACCCGGCCTTCACCGAACTGCTGCGCCGGGTCCGGGAGACCCAGCTGGACGCCCACGCGAACCAGGACGTGCCGTTCGAGCGGCTGGTCGAGGAGCTCAACCCGGCCCGATCGCTGGCCCGCCACCCGCTGTTCCAGGTCATGCTGCTGCTGGAGGGCGCCGGCCAGGGCGCCACCGGCGGCGACGCCCCGCTCGACCTGGCCGGCCTGCCGGCCGCGGTCGAACCGGTCGGCGGCCACGTCGCCAAGTTCGACCTCTCCGTCGGCATGGGGGAGTCCTACGACGCCGACGGCGCCCCGGCCGGTCTGGAGTGCGCGATCGACTACGCCACCGACCTGTTCGACCGGGAGACCGTGGAGGCGATCGCCGCCCGCTTCGGCCGGCTGCTGACCGCCGTCGTGGCGGACCCGGACCGGCCGATCGGCCGGATCGACCTGCTCGACGACCGTGAGCGCGCCGAACTCCTCCCCGCCGCACCGGAGGTGCCCGCCGGGGCCCCGCTGCTCCCGGCCGCCTTCGCCGCGCAGGTGGCGGCGACCCCCGGGGCGACCGCGCTGGTCTTCGGCGACACCCGGCTCGGCTTCGCCGAACTGGACGCCCGCGCCGAGCACCTCGCCGCCCGGCTGCGGGCGGCCGGCGCCGGACCGGACGCGGTGGTCGCCCTGGCCCTGCCGCGCTCGGCGGAGACGGTGGTGGCCCTGCTCGCCGTCCTCAAGGCCGGCGCCGCCTCGCTCCCGCTGGACGCCGAGTACCCGGCCGACCGGACGGCGGCGATGCTCGCCGACGCCGCGCCCGCCCTGGTCGTCACCGGCGACGGCTGGCCGCTGCCGGAACTGCTCGCCGGGCTGCCCACCCTGCCGGTGCACCCGGACGATCCCGTCGACCCGGCCCCCGTCCCGGCCCCGGCCGCCGCTCCCGACCCGGCCGACGCCGCCTACGTCATCTACACCTCCGGCTCCACCGGCCGCCCCAAGGGCGTGGTGGTGACCCACGGTTCGATCGCCGCCCTGCTGGCCCACCACCGGGCCGACACCTTCGGCGCGGCCGAGCGCGCCCACGGCCGGCTGCGCGTCGCACTCACCGCCTCGCTCTGCTTCGACGCCTCCTGGGACAGCCTGCTCTGGATGGTCGCCGGGCACGAACTGCACCTGATCGGCGACGACCTGCGCCGCGATGCCACCGCCCTGGTCCGCTACGTCCGCACCGCCCGGATCGGCGCCGTCGGCATCACCCCGAGCTACGCCGAACAGCTCGTCGCCGAGGGCCTGCTGGACGGCGGGGGCGCCCCGCGGGTACTGCTCCTCGGCGGCGAGGCGGTCGGCCAGGCCCTGTGGACCAGGCTGCGCGAGGCCGCCCCGCACACCGCGGCGCGCAACCTCTACGGCCCCACCGAGTCCACCGTCGACGCCCTCACCCACCCCTTCGCCGCCACCGCCCGCCCGTCCCTCGGCCGTACCGTGCTCGGCACCCGCGCCCAGGTGCTCGACGCGTACCTGAACCCGGTCCCGCCCGGCGTCCCCGGCGAGCTCTACCTGTCCGGCGCGGGCCTGGCCCGCGGCTACCTGGGCCGGGCCGCCCTCACCGCCGAGCGCTTCGTCGCCGACCCGTTCACGCCGGGCGCCCGGATGTACCGCACCGGCGACCTGGTCCGGCGCACCCGCGACGGCGGCCTCGACTACCTCGGCCGCACCGACCACCAGGTCAAGGTCCGCGGCTTCCGCATCGAACTCGGCGAGATCGAGCACGTGCTCACCCGCCACCCCGCCGTCCTGGCCGCCACCGTGACCGCCCGCGAGGACGGCCCCGCCGGCCCCCGCCTGGTCGCCTACGTGGTCAACGCCGGCACCACCGCGCCCGACCCCGCCGAACTGCGTGCCTTCGTGGCCGAGTCGCTGCCCGGCTACATGGTCCCGGCGGCGGTCGTCCCGCTCGACGCCTTCCCGCTGACCGGCAGCGGCAAGGTCGACCGGCGCGCCCTGCCCGCGCCCGACCTCACCGCCTCGCCCGTCGGCCGCGCACCCCGCACCCCGCGCGAGGAGGTGCTCTGCCGGCTCTTCGCCGACGTCCTCGGCGTCCCCGCGGTCACCGTCGACGACGGCTTCTTCGACCTCGGCGGCCACTCGCTGCTCGCCATGAAGCTGCTCGGCCGCGTCCGTGCCGTCCTCGGCGCCGAACTCGGCATCCGGGACGTCTTCGAGGCCCCGACCCCGGCCGGGCTCGCCCGCCGCCTCGACCGCACCGAAGGGGAGCGCCCGGACGCCCTGGAGGTCCTGCTCCCGCTGCGCGCCGACGGCACCGGGGCCCCGCTGTTCTGCGTCCACCCGGCCGCCGGCATCAGCTGGGTCTACTCCGGCCTGCTGCGCCACCTCGATCCGCAGCGCCCGGTGTACGGCCTCCAGGCCCGCGGCCTGCGCGGCGGCTCACCGGCCGCCGTCACCGAGATCGCCGCGGACTACGTGCGGGAGATCCGCGCCGTCCGCCCGCAGGGCCCCTACCACCTGCTCGGCTGGTCCTTCGGCGCGGTGGTCGCCCAGGAGATGGCCGTCCAGCTCCAGGCCGCGGGCCAGGAGGTCGCCCTGCTCGCCCTGCTGGACGGCCTCCCGGCCGGTGCGGTCGCCGAGGAGCACCCGGCCTCCGACGACCCGGTGGAGACCCTCGCCGAACTGCTCGCCTCACTCGGCTACGACCCGGCCGACGGCCGCGGCCAGGCCGACCTGACGGCCCTGCTCGGCGAGGCCGCCGCCCTCCTGCCGGACGTCTTCGAACACCACCGCAAGCTGATGGCCGAGCACGTGCCCGGCCACTACCGGGGCCCGGCCGTCTTCGTCGGCGCCACCGCCGACAAGCCCGCCGACTGGCCGTACGAGGCCGCCTGGGCCCCGTACCTGACCGGCCCCGTCACCGCCCACCGGATCGACTGCGCACACGGAGCCCTGACCCGACCCGAGCCCCTCGCACGGATCGCCGCCGTGCTGGCCGACACGCTGGAGAGTGACCCGCGATGACCACCACTACCGTCCCGGTCGAGCCGCCCGTGCTGGACGACGGCCCCCGCCGCGGACGCTGGGGCCTGTGGGGGCAGGCGAACTTCCGCAAGCTCTGGGTCGGTGAGACGACCAGCGGCCTCGGCACCGCCGTCGGCAACGTCGCCCTCGCCCTGGTGGCGGTGGTGACCCTGGACGCCTCGCCGTTCATGGTCGGCGTGCTGACCGCCTCCGCGTGGGTCCCGTGGCTGTTCCTCGGCCTGCTGGCCGGCGCCTGGGTGGACCGCTGGCCCCGGCTGAAGGTCATGCTGGTCTGCGACCTGCTGCTGCTCCTGCTGTTCGCCAGCGTGCCGGTGGCCGGCTGGTTCGACGCGCTGACCATGGCCCAGCTGATCGCGGTCGCCCTGCTGGCCGGCGCGGTGAAGGTGTTCTTCTCCACCGCGTACGGCGCGGTGCTGCCCGCCCTGGTCGCCAAGGACGACCTGCTGGAGGCCAACGTCAAGCTGCGCTCCGGGGACTCGGCGGCGGAGATCGCCGGCCCCGGCCTGGCGGGCGTGCTCTCCCAGGTGTTCGGCGCGGCCAGCGGACTGCTCGCCGACGCGGTCACCTACCTGGTGTCGGCGCTCTGCGTGGGCACCATCAGGGTGAAGGAGACGCCGCCGCCGGTCTCCGAACGGCGCGGCATCCTGCGCGAGATCGGCGAGGGCGTGCGCTTCCTGGCCGACGACCCCCACCTGCGCACCCTGGCCCTGTTCGGCGCGGTCGGCAACCTCGGCCTCAACGGCATCCAGGCCGTGCAGACGGTCTTCCTGGTCCGCAGCGTCGGGGTCTCGCCCGGCGGCATCGGCGCCGTCTTCGCGGTGGTCTCGGTCGGCGGCCTGGCCGGGGCCGCGCTCGCCGGGCGGATCGCCCGCCGCTTCGGCACCGCCCGCGGGCTGCTGCTCTGCGAACTGGTCGCCGCCCCGTTCATCCTGCTGCTGCCGATGGCCGGCACCCGGCTGCCGCTCGCGGTGAGCGCGCTCGCCTGGTCGGTCGCGGTCTGCGGGGTGGTCGCCGGGAACGTCCTGGCCGGCAGCTTCTACCAGTCCTACTGCCCGCCCGCGATGATCGGCCGGATCAGGGCCAGCGCCTCCACCGTCAACTTCAGCGCCATCCCGGTCGGCGCCCTGCTCGGCGGCTGGCTCGGCGAGGTGCTCGGCGCCCGCACCACCATCTGGATCATGGCGAGCGTGCTGCTCTCGGCCGGCGCCGTCCTGCTGAGCAGCCCGCTGCGCGCCATGCGCGACTTCCCCGAGCGCCCCGACAGCCCCTGATCCCCAGCTCCACCCACCCTCACCCCCGGAGCCCGCCATGACCCGCACCGCCCGCCCCCGCCGCTACCTGATGTGCCGTCCGACCCACTTCGAGGTCGGCTACGCGATCAACCCGTGGATGGACCCGGCCAAGCCCGTCGACACCGCTCTCGCGGTCGCCCAGTGGGAGCGCCTGTACGAGCTCTACGTCGACCTCGGCCACCGCGTCGACCTGATCGACCCGCTGCCCGGCCTGCCCGACATGGTGTACGCGGCGAACGGCGCCACCGTCGTCGACGGCCGGGTGCTCGGCGCCCGGTTCCGCAACGCCGAGCGGGCCGCCGAGGGCCCGGCGTACCTGGAGTGGTTCCGGGCCCGCGGCTTCACCACCCACGACCCGGTGCACGTCAACGAGGGCGAGGGCGACCTGCTGCTCACCGACCGGTACCTGCTGGCCGGCCGGGGATTTCGCAGCGTCTCCGCCGGGCACGCCGAGGCGCAGGAGTTCCTCGGCCGCCCGGTGATCGGGCTCGACCTCGTCGACCCGCGCTTCTACCACCTGGACACCGCGCTCAGCGTGCTCGACGGCGACCTGGTCATGTACTACCCGGGCGCCTTCTCGGCCGGCAGCCGGGCGGTGCTGCGCCGGCTGTTCCCGGACGCCGTGCTGGTGGGGGAGGAGGACGCCGAGGCGTTCGGGCTCAACGCGGCCAGCGACGGGCTGAACGTGGTGCTCCCGGAGCCGGCCACCGGGGTCGCGGCCAGGCTGCGCGCGCACGGCTTCCGCCCGATCGGGATGGACCTGTCCGAGCTGCTCAAGGGCGGCGGCAGCGTGAAGTGCTGCACCCTGGAGCTCCGCGAGGCCCTCTGACCTGCACGGACGGGGATCGACGCCCCGATCGACGCGGCCGATCGACGCACGCTGCTCTTGCGTCGATCGGCCGTTGAACGCCCCTTGCCATGCTGATCACGTCAACAGGAGGACCCCCTCCCACCGGGGAGGACGACCCTAGGAGCAGTCATGGCGAAGCGTTCGACGATCGGTACCGCCCGGATCAGCCTGGCCGTCGCGGGCCTCGGCCTCGGCGCCCTGCTCGCCCTCGGCGCGGCCGGCACCGCGATGGCCGACGGCGCGGCGACCGGCACGGGCACCGGCACCACCGCCCCCACCGCCACGCCGACCCCGACCCCCACCGCGACCGACGGCAGCGGCCACTCGGACTGGAACAGCACCGGCTCCTGAGCCCCGGCAGCACCGACGGCCCCGCGCAGAACCGTTTCTGCCCCCCGCTTGAACCGACCTCACGGATCCACCAGCGCGAACGCCGGCTCCGCCAGCAGACCCGCCACCTCGGCGGCCTCCGGAAGCCCCAGCCGCCGGAAGATCCCGTACGCCTCCCGCAGCCGAGCCCCCGCCTCGGCCCCGCGCCCGAGGTCCGCCAGCGCACAGCCCAGCACCACCAGCGCCTGCGCCTGGTCCCGCTCGGCCCCCAGCTCCACGCAGAGCTCCAGCGCCTGCTCCGCGTGCTCCAGCGCCTCGTCCGCCCGGCCCAGCTCGCGCAGACTGTCCGCCAGCCGGTAGCGCGCATGCGCGGCCCGGTCCCGCAGCCCGGCCGCCACCGACACCGCCAGGCACTCGCCGAACCAGGTCACCGCCTCCTCGTGCCGCCCCAGCGCGTGCAGCGCCAGCCCCAGTACGTACAGCGTGTACGCCCGGCCCGCGTCGTCCTGCCGGGTCCGCAGCTCGGCCAGCACCTCGTGGCAGATCGTCACCGCCTCGTCCGCCCGGCCGCTGCGCACCCGCGCCAGCGCCGCGTTCACCGTCGTCACCAGCGCGCCGGAGCGGTGCCCCAGCCGGTTGGCCAGCAGCAGCGCCTCGTCGTAGTGGTCCACCGCCTCGTCGTAGCGGCTCAGGAACTGGCAGATCAGCCCGAGGTCGTTGAGCGCCTGCCGCAGCACCACCGAGTCCCCGGCCGCGCGGGCCGCCTCCACCGCCCGCCGGGACGCCGCCTCGGCCGCGTCCAGCCGGGTCGCGGCCAGCGCGACGTTGCCGCGCAGGAAGTGCGCCCGCCCCTCCGCCCGGACGTCGCCGTCCCGGGCGGCGGCCTCGGCCAGCGCGTCGGCCGTCGCGGCGAGCTGACGGCTCGGCGGGGTGAGCACGAACGGGGTGAGCGCGATCAGCAGGTCGATCGCCGCCCGCAGCGCCGGCCCCCGCCCGGCGGCGGTGTCCGCGGCCACCTGCGCCGCCAGCGCCACCGCGCCCGTCCCCTCGACACCCGCCCACTCGCGCGCGGCGTCCCGGCCGGACAGCGGGACACCGGGGGAGCGCGCCGGGCCGAGCGCGCCCGCCGCCGGGTCGCCCGGCACGGCGTGCTGGAAGGCGGTGCAGGCGGTGGCCAGCAGATGGTCCAGCAGCCGGTCCCGGGCCGCCACCGCCTCCCCGCCCCCGTCCGCCCCGCCGCCCGTTCCCCCGCCGGTGTCCGACCCCTGCGCCGGCCGCCGGCGCGCGAACGCCCGCAGCAGGTCGTGGTAGCGGTAGCGCCCCGGGAACGGCGACTCCACCATCGCCACGTCCACCAGCGCCTCCAACAGGTCCTCGGCGTCGTACTCGTCGAGGTCCAGCAGCGCGGCCGCCGCCGGCAGCCCGATGTCCGGCCCGTCCACCGAGGCCACCAGCCGGAACGCCCGGGCCTGGTCGTCCGTCAGCTGGCGGTAGCTCAGTTCGAAGGCCGCCGCCACCGCGAGGTCGCCGATCCGCAGCTCGTCGATCCGCCGCCGCTCCACCTGCAACCGGCGGCTGAGCGTCTCCACCGTCCAGCCCGGCCGCGCCGCCAGCCGGGCGGCCACGATCCGCACCGCCAGCGGCAGGTGCCCGCAGGCCACCACCAGCTCGCGCGCGGCGTCCGGCTCGGCGGCCAGCCGCTGCGCGCCGATCGTGCGGCCGAGCAGGTCCAGCGCCTCGTCCGGCTGGAAGACGTCCAGGTCGACCTGCACGGTCGCGGGCAGCCCGGCCGGTCTGGTCCGGCCGGTGGTGAGCACCGCGCAGCCGACCGCCCCCGGCAGCAGCGGCCGGATCTGCGCCGCGTCCTTGGCGTTGTCGAGCACCAGCAGCAGCCGCCGGCCGTCCACCACCGACCGGAACAGCGCCGAGCGCGCGTCCAGGCCGTCCGGCACCGCGTCCGCCGGCACTCCGAGCGCCACCAGGAAGCCGCTCAGCACCGCCTCCGGATCGGCCGGAACCGGGTCCGAGCCGCGCAGGTCCGCGTACAACTGGCCGTCCGGATAGGCCTCCCGGACGCGGTGCGCCACGTGCAGCGCCAGCGCCGTCTTGCCGACCCCGCCCATCCCGACCACGGTCGCCACCACCAGCGCCTGCTGCGGGCGCTCCGGCGCCCCGCCGTCCTCCGGGGGAGCGGCCAGCGCCTCGCACAGCACCCGCACCGGCGCCGTGCGGCCGGTGAAGTCGGCGGCGTCCGGCGGCAGCTGGGCCGGCCGCGGCGGCGCGCCGGACGGGCGGGCCGCCCGTCCGGACCGGGGCCCGTCGGCGTCGTCCCTGCCGTCCCTGCCGCTCGCGCCGTCCGCCACCGGCGCGCGCTCCCCGGCCGCACCCTCGGCCGCGACCGGGGCGGGGCCCGGCGCGGGCGCAGCACCGCCCGGCGCCTGCGGCGCGGCCAGCGCCGGGTCGCCCTCCAGGATCCGGCGGTGCAACTGCTCCAGCTCCGCGCCCGGCCCCACCCCCAGCTCCGCCAGGAACAGCTGCCGCACGCCACGGAACACCGCGAGCGCGTCCGCCTGCCGACCGGCCTGGTACAGCGCCCGCATCAGCAGCCCGTACGCCCGCTCGTGCAGCGGGTGCTCGGTGGTCAGCGCGGTCAGCTCGGGGATGCACCGCGAGTAGCGGCCCAGCGCCAGGTCCAGGCCGATCCGCTCCTCCAGCAGCGTCAGCCGCAGCTCCTCCAGCCGCTGCCGGTGCCGCTCCGCGAACGGCCCGGGTATTCCGGCCAGCGGCTCGCCCTGCCACAGCTCCAGCGCCTGGTTGAGCAGGTCGCGGGCGCGCAGCGGCTCCGCCCCGGCGGTCCGCTCCGCCTCGGCCGCCAGCGCCTCCGCCTGCGCCGCGTCCACCGCGAGCTTGGGCAGCACCAGCCGGTAGCCGTCGCCCATCGACACCAGGACACTGCCCGGCGCCTTCTCCGCGGGCTCCACGGAGTCCACCGCGTCCAGCACCTTGCGCCACCGCCACGCGTACGTCCGCACGGTGGTCATCGCCGCACTCGGCGGCTCCTCGCCCCACAGCGCCGCGATCAGGTCCGTGGCGCTCGCCGAATGACCGGGCCGCAGGAGCAGCACGGCCAGCATCGCCTGCTGCTGCGGGCTGCCCACCTTGAGCGCCGTCGCGCCGCGGTGAGCCCGCATCAGACCCAGTAAGGAAAAACGGAGATCGCCCATCCTGCCCCCTGCTGCCCAGGACAGTGCCCGCCCCGCTCGTGCACATGTCAGCTTCTGTGTGACGTAATCAACCACCAGGTCACACGCGGTGTCGAGGCTCCGTTGAGCCTGTGGTGACCGCGCGTTGAACCCGACCGGCCAGAATCACCGTGCCGGGGCCCGCCGGAGACGGTCCGGTCCGCCCCTCCTTCACCTCCCGCGGCCGGGTACCCCAGGTAGCCGGCCGTGATCGCCCCGCCCTCGGCCGTCGGAGGCGTCGGGCGCCATGACGATACCTTCGGAGGCGGACGTCCGTGAACACCGCTCTGCTGTACAACCTGCTCGACGTCGACCCGGCCGACGGGCCGGCCGAACTGCTCCACCGCGCCCGCGGCAGCCGTCACCTGCCCCACCTCGTGCTCTCCGCCCTCGCCCGCGACGGCGTCCGGATGGGCGAGCCCGCCCGCGCCGAACTGCGCCGCGCCCGCACCCGCGCAGACCTGTACGCCCGGCTCGCCGAGGACCTCGCCCGCTCCACCGGCGTCCGGGCCGTCCACGGCCTCCCGCTGGCCGGCTACTACCCGGCCGGCCTGCTCCGGCCCCAGGACTCCCTGGACCTGGTCGCCCCGGGCGAGGCCGCGCTCTGGCAGGCCGTCATCCGCCTGGTCACCGACCACCCCGTGGAGACCATCGACGTCACCCTCCTCGGCGAGCGCCCGCACCACACCGCCGTCACCGTCCGCTGGCCCGGCGAGGACCCGCTGCTCGACCCCTGGTACCGCGTCCACCTCACCACCGCCGCCCTCCCCGGCGACCGCGCCACCGTCCCCGTCCGCCCCTACCTCGTCGCGGACGACCACGTCGAGTGCCTGATCGCCCTCGCCGAGGCCCACCTGCACACACCCGTCGGCACGGACCTCGACCCGCTCACCCTCCTCGACCTCTGCTGTCTCACCCACCAGCCCTTCGAACCCGCCGAGACCGCCGCCGTCCTGGCCGCCTACCGCCTCGCCCCCGAGGCCGCCGCCCTCCTCGACCTCGCCGCCACCCGCCTCCCGCTCGGCACCCTCGCCGCCGTCCGCACCGCCCTCACCCCCGAACTCGCCCCCGAACACCGCCGCCGCAGCGAGGCCGCCGCCACCCCCCGCCTGCCCGCCCGCCACGGCACCCTGCTGCGCCGCACCGTCATCCGCCACACCTGGGACGAGGCCCGCCTCCTCCCCGCCCCCGACCACACGACCCTCCTCCTCACCCCGGTCGCCGACTACCTCCTCGCCCCGGCCGACCGCACCACCGCCCTGGCGGCCCTCCAGCTCTGGGACGCCGCTCAGTGAGCGATCTCCTCCGCGTCACCCAGGTCCTCCACGCGCACCGGCCGCAGCCCCTCGAACCACACCCCCACCCCGAACGGCTCACCGAAGGCCGGCCCCGCTTCGGCGAACCGCAGCATCCACCCGTCGGTGTAGACGTTCACCTCCGGTGAGTCCAGCGCCGCCTCCTCCTCCGTCACCCCCGACTCCGCACACACGAACCGCCGCGCGTCCGCCACCACCTCCTCCAGCCGCCCCAGCACCTCCCCGAGCAACTCCAGGTCCACCGCCCCGACGTCCTCCCCCGCCTCCACCACGACGTTGACCTCCACCGCCCACCGCCCCGGCTCGGCCACCCCCCAGACCACCAACCCACCCGGCCCGTCACACACCCGCACCAGCGGCCCGACGCTCATGTCCGTCTCCCTTCTCCGGCCCGATTCCCCGCCACTGAGCCTAGGCTGGTCGTTCCGGGGATCTCCGACGAGAGGCGGGCGGCATGGCGGGCGAGCGGGCTGAGCTCGGGGTGATCGGCGGGTCGGGGCTGTACGCGCTGCTCGACGACGTGGCCGAGGTGGCCGTCGACACGCCGTACGGGGCGGCGAGTGACTCGGTGTTCGTCGGGGAGGTCGGCGGCCGGCGGGTGGCGTTCCTGCCGCGGCACGGGCGGGCGCACGGGATCCCGCCGCACCGGATCAACTACCGGGCCAACCTCTGGGCGCTGCACGCGCTCGGGGTGCGGCAGGTGCTCGGGCCGTGCGCGGTGGGCGGATTGCGGCCGGAGTACGGGCCGGGGACGCTGCTCGTGCCGGACCAGTTCGTGGACCGCACCGCCGCCCGGGCGCAGACCTTCTACGACGGCGTGCCGCTGCCGGACGGCTCGGTGCCGGGCGTGGTGCACGCGCCGATGGCGGACCCGTACTGCCCGGCGGGGCGGGCCGCGGTGCTGGGCGCGGCGCGCGGGGCCGGCTGGGAGCCGGTGGACGGCGGCACGCTGGTGGTGATCGAGGGCCCGCGCTTCTCCACCCGCGCCGAGTCGCGCTGGTTCACCGCGAACGGCTGGTCGACGGTCGGCATGACGGGCCACCCGGAGGCGGTGCTGGCCCGCGAACTCGGGCTCTGCTACACCTCGTTGAACCTGGTCACCGACCTGGACGCGGGCGTGGAGAGCGGCGCCGGCGTCACCCACGCGGAGGTCCTGGAGGTGTTCGGCCGCAACGTCGACCGGCTGCGCACCGTCCTGTTCAAGGCCCTGGAGGCGCTGCCCGTCGACCGTACCTGCCCGTGCCGCCGGGCCCTCGACGGCTTCACCCCCGGCCTGCCCGGTGTGCCGGGGGAGTGACCCGCCCCGGTCCTCAGCCGTCGAGCAGCGCCCGCAGCCACCGCTCCTCGCGCCGCTCGATGTACCCGGTGTTCGCCAGCCAGGTGTCCCCGTGCCCCTCCTGCCACAGGCGCGTCCACGGCTGGACGCCGCGCCCCGCCCGCTCGCGCAGGAAGTCGTGCATGGCCCGGGTGCGCCGCCCCAGCAGCGGCACCAGCCGGCGCCGCTCGCCCTCGTCGAGCCCGTAGGCGTCGACGAAGGCGCGCAGCCGCTCGGCGGCGTCGGCGTCGGCGCGCCGGAAGGCGGGGTCGGCGGCCAGCGGGAGGAAGCCGTGCGCGGCGTAGGCGAGGTCCCAGAGCCGGGAGCCGGGCGCGGCCGTGTCCCAGTCGATGAAGGCCCACCGGTCGGGCCCCTCGTCGATCACCAGGTTCCACGGCGCGAGGTCCTGGTGGGCGATGATCTCGCCGGCCGCCGCGGTGTCGTCCCGCATCAGCACCTGCCACCGCGCGTCGGCCGGCGGCGTGAACCCGGCCGCGGCGTCGTGGAACTCCCTGATCAGCCGGGCCACCCGGGCCAACCGGGCCACCGGCTCCAGCACGGCGAGCCCCTCGCCGTCCCCGACCACCCGGCCCGGTACGAAGCCCAGCACCTCCCGCCCCTGCCCGTCGATGCCGAGCGGGCGCGGCGCGGCCCGGAACCCCACCTCGTACAGGTGGGTCAGCAGCGCGTGCACGGCGGGCGTCCACGGTCCGGCGGGGCGCCGCACGGTGTCCCCGACCCGCACGACACCGGCCGTGGCGTTCCCACCGGTCAGCCGCTCCTCGGCGGGCGCCTCTCGTTCGTCCACGCGCGGACCCTATCGACCCCGCCGGCCGGGCGCACCCGAAAATCCGGTGGCAGCCGTGCCCCTCACGGACGATCATGTCCGGAATGAGCGACCAACCCGAACGCTGGACCCTGGCGACCGTCTACCCCGACATGTGGATGGACCCGGCCGACGATCCGCGCGACAACGAGGGCCCGGCCCCGGACGGCGAACTTCCGACCCTGCGGGACGCGATCACCAACTACCGGCTCACCCTGCGCCTGAAGTGCCAGGGCCTGGACGCCGAGCAGCTGGCGCGCCGTTCGGTGCCTCCGTCGACGATGTCGCTGCTCGGACTGGTCCGCCACCTCGCCGAGGTGGAGCGCGACTGGCACAACTGGATCACCGACGGCGAGCCGCTGCCCAAGCTGTACGGCGCGCGCGACGCCGACTTCCACGGGGCCGTCGCCGACCAGGCCGTGGTGGACGCCGCGTTCGCCGACCTGGAGCGCGAGCAGGCCGCCCTGGACGCCACCCTCGCCCGCCACTCCGACGACCTCGGCAGGCGCCTGGGCCGGCAGCACCTCGCGGTGCGCGAGGTGCTGGTGCACATGATCGACGAGTACGCCCGGCACTGCGGCCACGCCGACCTGCTGCGCGAGTGCGTCGACGGCCGGGTCGGCCAGTAGGCACCGCACGCCGCCGAGGGCCCGTCGAGGCCGGGCCCTCGGCGGTGCGAGTGATCGTGGCAGGTGTCGCGTCCGGCGCTGCGCGGCGGCGCACGCCCGTCTCCCTACCGTGTGCCCCATGACAACTTCGGACGACGGTCCCCAGGCCACCGCACCCCGGCCGACCCGCCCACCCCGGGCGGCGCCCGCCGGCGACGGGCCCGCGCTCCCGACGCCCAGCGGCTGGTTCTGCCTCGCCCTCTCCCGTGAACTGCGCCCGGGCGCCGTGCTGACCCGGCGCTTCGCGGCCGAGGACGTCGTCCTCTACCGCACCCGCCGCGGCGAGGTCCGCGCCACCCGCCCCTACTGCCCCCACATGGGCGCCCACCTCGGCTACGGCAGCACGGTCGAGGGCGACACGCTGGTCTGCCCGTTCCACCGCTTCGCCTTCGGGGCCGACGGCGCCTGCGTCAGCGATCCGGACGGCGTGCCGCTGCGCACCGGGGTCGAGCACCTCCCGGTCCTCGAACGCAACGGCTTCCTCCACGTCTGGCACGGCCACGACGACGACCCGCCGACCTGGGAGCTGCCCGCCCTCCCCGGCGCGCAGGTGCGGCCCACGGCGCACTGGGCCGTCGAGGTGGACACCCACCCGCAGGAGGTCATGGAGAACGTCGCCGACTACCGGCACCTCGGCACGCTCCACCGCCTCGCCGTGCGGCAGGTGACGCCGCCCACGCCCGAAGGGCCGTACCTGCGGACGAACCTGCGCTCCACCGCGGGCCGGATCCCGGTCTTCGGCGGGCTCTCCTGGGAGAAGTCGACGCTGATGGCGGGCCTCGGGTGGACGCTCACCCAGCTCGAACTGCCGCGCTTCGGCATGGCCGTCCACCTCTGGGGCCTGCCCACCCCGATCGGCCCCTGGCGGACGGTGCTGCGGGTCGCGGCGGCCTGCGAGATCACCGACCCGGGCCGCGTACCGGGCCTGAACCTCCCGGCCGCCCGCACGGCACTGACCAGGGCCGTCGCCCGCTCCACGCTGCGGATGACGGCCAGGGTCATCCGTCAGGACGTGCCGATCTGGAACCACAAGCGCTACGAGCCCCGGCCCCGGCTCGCCGCCGGGGACCAGTCCGTCGGCATCTACCGGCACTGGGCCCGCCAGTTCTACCGGCCCGGCATGAACTGACCGGCGCGGTGGTCCCCGTGCCCCCCGACCACGGGGACCACCGCCGGTTGACTAGCGCACCGGCTGCGGCGCCGGCCGGGCCGCGCGGGCCTTCCGGGGCGCCGAACCGGGCACGGCGGCGGCTGCGCCGAGCGCCGTGCCGCGGGTCTCCTCGGCCCAGAGCACCGAGACCAGCAGGCCGCACGCGGTGACGCCGGCGGCGATCAGCATGGTCGGTCCGGTGCCGATGCCGCTCAGCGACAGCGGCAGCAGATAGGTGCCGACGGCCGCGCCGATCCGGCTGACCGAGGTGGCCACGCCGACGGCGGTGGCCCGGACCTCGGTGGGGAACAGCTCGTTGGGGTAGGTCCAGTCGAGCACGTTCGGCCCGCCGCACAGGAAGGCGTACGCGCAGAGCGCGACGACCACGACGGCGGCCGGGGCGTCCGGGAAGAGGCCCAGCACGGCGAGCGGGACGATCATCAGCGCGAAGGAGCGGATGATCACCGGGCGGCGGCCCCAGGTGTCGATCAGGCGCAGCGCGGGGTAGCAGCCGAGCAGGAAGACCAGGCTGATCAGGCCGGTGCCGAGGGTTTCGAGCACCGTGCCGCCCGGCATGCCGAAGGCCTCCAGGAGCTGCGGCCCGAAGGTGAGCATCGCGAACAGCGGGCCGACCTGGCAGAGGAAGAAGAGCCCGCAGAAGAGCGTCCGCCGCCGGTAGGGCGGGGTCATCAGCAGCCGCAGGCCGGTCGGGGCGCCGGGGGCGGTGGGCTCGGGCATCAGCTCGCGGCCGTCGACCTTGACCCCGAGGTGCTTCTCGACCAGGCGGACGGCGTCGCCGACCCGGCCGTTGGCGGCCAGCCAGCGCGGCGACTCGGGCGAGCCGCGGCGGATCACCAGGAACACCACGCACAGCACGGCGGAGCTGCCGAGCATCCAGCGCCAGCTGCCGGGGCCGCCGATCGTCAGGAAGAGGTAGCCGGTCACGTAGGCGAGCACGGCGCCGGCGTACCAGGCGATGATCTGCTGACCGAGCAGCCGCCCGCGGTGCTTGGCGGGCAGCCACTCGGCGAGCAGGGACGTCGCGATGGGGTAGTCGGCGGCCACCGCCATGCCGAGGACGAAGCGCAGCAGGGTGAGCGCCCAGACCGCGTCGACCCAGAAGGACAGCACCGAGCAGACGATCATCACGAGCAGGTCGGCGGTGTACATCACCTCCCGCCCGATCTTGTCGGTCAGCACGCCGAACAGCGCGCCGCCGACGAACATGCCGACCAGCGCGGCGGCGCCGATCAGGCTGACGTCGGCGGTGGAGAGCCCCAGTTCGGGGCGCATGCCGATGAGGGCGACGCCCACGATGCTCAGGATGTACCCGTCGAGCAGCGGTCCACCGGAGCAGGCGAGCGCGAGCCTGCGGTGGAAGGCGGTATACGGGGCGTTGTCGATAGTGCGGGACATTCGTTCGGGTCCTCCGGAGCGCACCGCGTGCTGTCGCACCCGTGCGCCGCGTAGACGGTCGTTGGCGGACCGCCGGTGGCGGCGGTCCGCTCGCCCGGGTGTCCACCGGGCGACCGTCCACAGTTGCCCGGGTCGGAAGGGTGTCCCCCGGGGGCGAAGGTCAGGGGAAAACAGGGCGAAGGTCCTGAATCGGACGGGCCCTCGGCCTGTGCGGAGTGGCCTTCCGCCCCGCAATACCGGGCCGGAGGCGGACCGGCGGGCGTGCCGCGGAGCCGAGTGTGACGCTCGGCACCAACCAGGCTGCCGCCGCCGACCGCCCGATCAGCACGCCGGACGCCGGACGCCGGACGTCGCCGCCGGACGTCTTGAGCGGCGCCACTTCCCGGGGGCGCCGATCAAGTGACAATGAGAGCACGAAACGTGAGCGACAGCCCGAGGGGGAACATGGCCGGCATCGGCATCATCGTTGGCGGTAAGCAGCCCGAGAAGCACGAGTTGCTGCTGCGGTCGGCCGCGGTCACGGCGGAGGTGTTCAGGGTCAACGGCCATGAGGTCCGGTTGGCGGCAGCCGGTGATCCCCGCACCTTCGACGAACTCCGGGCCATGGACGTCGCCTTCCTCGGCCTGGCCGACGACTACGCGGAGCACGGGACGTTCCAGGGCGTGCTGGAGACCATGGGCATCCCCTACACCGGATCCGGGATCGCGGAGAGTGCCCGGTCCATGCACAAGCCCGGCTCCAAGGAGCGCGTGGCCGCAGTCGGGGTCGACGTCCTGCCGCAGGTCGGGGGAGAGGAACTGGATGAAGCCGGGCCGGACGGGGCCCGGCTGGCCGCGGCCCGCATCGGCCTGCCGGCCATCGTCAAGCCCGAATCGGAGGGCTGCTCCGCCGGCATCTCCGTGGCGCACTCCCTGGAGGAGTTGGCCGCCACCTTGGCCCTGCACCGGGCGGAGGGCCGCAAGGTCTTCGTCGAGCCGTTCATCGCCGGACGGTCCGTCACCGTGGGGGTGCTCCAGGACGCCGACGGCACCTGCGGCACGCTGCCGGTCCTGGAGATCGAGTCGGAGCGGGAGTTCTCCGACCACGACGCCAAGCACGGCCACTCGTCCACCCGCGTCTGCCCGGCCGACATTCCGGCCGGAGTCGCCGCCCGGGTGGCCGAAGCGGCGGTGATCGCGCATCAGGCCCTGGGCTGCACGGGGTACTCCCGCAGCGACTTCGTCCTCGCGGCGGACGGCCGGGCGTACTGGCTCGAACTCAACGCGCTCCCCTCGCTGCGCGAGAAGGCCAGCTTCGCGACCGCGGCCGGCGCCGCCGGCATCACGTACGGCGACCTCATGCTGAGGGTCCTCTCCACCTCGGCGTACGAGTCGGGATCACCTACCCGCGCCCGACTGCGGTCCTCGCCGACCGCGCCGGCCTCCGAAGGCGCCCAGTAGGGGTTCACCCAGTCCGGGAGGCAGCGGAAGAAAGCGGACCCTCGCCGCCCCGGCCAAGGGGGCGCGGGCCGGAGCCGTCCGGCCCGCGCCCGTAGACTGCGGGTCCGCGAGCCGGACAGGGTGAGGACCAGATGGACTACTGCCGCCACGAGTTGAGCAACTGCGCGGACTGCGCCCCGCGTGTGCAGCCCCGCCGGGGTGTCCCCGGCGCGGAGTGGGACGGGTGGCCGCTGTCCGCGATCATCGTGCACGAGAGCGGGAAGGCCCACCTGCCCGGCTGCACGCACATCGTCCCGGCCGACGTCGAACCGCCCGTCTACGGCTGGGTGCTCGACCCCGCTCCGGGCGCGTGGCGCCGGCTCTCGGAGTCCAGCCCGCTCCAGGCCACCGGGGGCAACACCAAGCGCGCCGCGGTGAGTCGCTGTCAGACCTGCGACGCCACCCGGTAGGGCGGCCTGCGGCGCGACCGGCCGCTCGGCACAGGCGGAGGGGCTCGAACCCCCGGCACGCGGCTTTGGAGGCCGCTGCTCTTCCAACTGAGCTACACCTGCGAATCCCGTGATTCACGGCACGGGCACCTCGTCCGGACGGCAGGGCTCGAACCTGCGACCTCTCCACCAGGGAAGCGCTCTCTGTCCATCTGAGCTACATCCGGTCCCGGCCGCTGCCTGTGGCCGTTGCCCTTCATCCTGGAGCACGCCCCACCGGGCGTCCACCGGTTATCCCGCGAGGGCTATTCGGCGGGGATGCCCCGGAGGAGGAAGGGGAGGTGGCTGCCGCGGGTGAGGGCGGTGAGGGCCTGGGTGGTGCGGCGGTGCTGTTCGGGGTCCATGGCGTCGGGGAGTTGGGCGGGGTGGAGCCAGTGGACGGCGGTGATGGTGTGGGGCGGGCGGTGGCGGGCGACGATCGTCTCCTGCGCGCTGGTCAGCCTCCCGCCCCAGTAGACGAAGTTGACGCCCTCGGGGAGGACTCGGGCGTCGACGTAGTCGGCGGCGAGGATGCGGCGGAGGGGGAGGACGAGGCCGGTTTCGGTCTCGGTGTGCCGGCGGGCGGCGAGGTGGGGGAGTTCGTCGGCCTCGGCGCTGCCGCCCGGGAGCATCAGGCCGGACTTGTAGGCCGTTCCGATGAGGAGGACGGCGCCGTCGCGGTTGAGGATGAGGGCCTGGTGGCCGAGGCGGCGGCGGGGCGGGGTGGTGAGGATGGCGGGGAGTTGGTTGAGCATGGGGGCTCCTAGCTTTTGTCGGAGGAGATCCAGGTGAAGCAGGCGGGGAGGCCTGCGGAGATTCCGGCCGAGAGGATCAGCCCGAAGATGAGGAGTTGCGGCCCGAGCGGCCCGTTACGGATGGGCCAGCAGACGAGTGAGGCGGCGAGGGTGGAGAGGGTCGGCACACCGAGGACGGTGGCGACCAGCTTGAGGGCCCGGTTCACGCCACGTCGGCGGTGCGGGGCCGGCTGGGGTGCTGGACGTCGATGAAGCGGGGGGAGGGGAGGGGCTGGACGGCTTCGGGCGCGGTGGTCCACTCACAGCCGCCGGATTCGGGGCGGAGGTAGACGAGCCCGGCGAGGTTGTCCATGTAGACGCCCTCGACCGGATTGCCGGTGAAGTCCCGGTGCCCGAGGTCCCGGACGACCTCGCCGACGGTGGGGGAGTAAATGGACATGGGGGCTCCATTGGTTGCGCAGGGTCCCCGATCTCTCACGGGGTGTAGCCATGGTGGCCCGTGCCGGTTTACGATGGCCAGGGTCTAACCTTGACCGTTCCGACGAGTTAGTTGGTGGCAATCGCTGTGGCTGAACTCGAGATTGACGCGACCTCTACTCCCCTTGTTCGCTTTGGCGTAGAACTTCGCAGGTCGCGGAGGGCTATGCGTTGGTCGCAAGTCGAGCTTGGGCGGCGGATGGGCTACTCCGATGCCATGATCTCGTACATCGAACGAGCTAAGAAGAAGGTAACCTCTAACTTCGCAGTGAAGGCCGATGAGGTGTTCGAAACCGGCGGAACCTTCTATGAGTTGTGGCGAAGGATTGCTAAGGCCAGCCTGCTGGAGGGCTTCCCTGAGTTCGCCGATGCGGAGTCGCGGTGCCGTCGCTTACGGACCTTCGCGTTGACCATTGTCACGGGACTTCTTCAAGTTCCGGAGTACGCAGAAGCCTTGGCTTCTGCGGCCGTCGAACGTGGAGCGATCACGCAGGCGGAGGCCGAGGAGCGAGTCGACGTTCTCGTGGCTCGACAGCGGTTGTTGGAGCGGCAGAAGTTGCCGCTCATCCATGCGGTGCTGGACGAGAGCTGCCTGGCCCGTGTTGTCGGTGGGCGAGCGGTCATGCTGAAGCAGTTGGATCGCATCGAGGAGTTGGCCACGCGCTCGAACGTCACCATTCAGGTGGCTCCTTTCAGCCTGGGCGAGAACCTTCCGTTCGCTCTTCCGGTGACGTTGTTGGACCTGCCGGACGGTGCGGTCGTCGGGTATGCCGAATCGCATGCGCGCGGCCATCTTGAGCGAGTTCGCGAAACGGTCACGGCCTGGGAGAGGCAGTACGATCAGCTTGTGGTTGAAGCGCTGCCAAAGGCGGCGTCCCTGACACTGATCGATAAGGCTCGAAGGGAGCTTGCCTCATGAACCCTGACCTGTCCGGCGTGTCCTGGATCAAGTCGTCGTACTCCACCAACGGCGGTGAGTGCGTGGAGGTCTCCGCGAGCTTCTCGGGCGCCGTCCCCGTCCGTGACTCCAAGGATCCCTCTGGCGCGGCCCTCGTCTTCCCCGCCTCTGCCTGGCGGTCCTTCGTCGCCGCAGTCCAGGCGGGCGAGTTCCCCACCGTCTGACGCAAGCTCATTGTGCGGGCCCCGACCGGCTTCCCGGTCGGGGCCCGCTGCTTGGGGTGCCGCGCTACCGTGCTTGCATGAAGCCGAACGCCTCAA